>NZ_RZRK01000306.1:0-6702 GCF_003997835.1 Mesorhizobium sp. M7A.F.Ca.CA.004.12.1.1 | reverse complement strand
GCGCCCGGCACATGTTTCTGTTCCAGCCGCTGCGCCAGGGTCTCATGGCCCAGTTCGGCCACCGCCAGATCGTCGAGCAGTTTTCGCGTCGAAGCATCTGCCGTGCGCTTGGCCGCCTCGACATAGAAAAGGTAGGCTTGCCGCTCCATCGCCTCGGCATGGCTGCGCACGTGCTCGATGCCGAGCGGCCGGACCAGCCAGTCGGGCTTGCGCTCGTAATAACCCTTCACATGTTCGCGCCGGATCAGCGGTATGCGCTCGCCGAACCGCTTGCGGAAAAGCTCGATCAACGCATCGCGATGGCCATCCTCTTCCTCGGCCATCTCCTCGAACACTTTTGCCGATTGCGGGAAGTTTTCCGTCAGCCCGTCGGCATAGGCCCGGTAAATGCGACCGTCATCCTCCTCGGAGGAAATGGCCAGCGCCAGGATCTCCTGTTCGGAGAGCGATTCGAAGGGGCGGCGGCCGAAGCCGAAAACACGGGAAAGCATGAGGAATTCACCCTAGTTTAGAATAGTTCTAAACTAGGGTTTTGAACACCTTCGGTCAATTGCGCGCTTGGGTCGCGGTCAAGAATTGTTGAAGCCCCACGCCCGCGGTGACTCTTCATTATCAGTGAATGTTCACCTATATTGCTGGACTCAAGCCAAGAACAAGGAACCGGCAGATGACGGCAAAACAGCCTCCGCACCCCTATGATCCCAAGCCCGTTCTCGATCTCATCGCCAGCATCGAGGCCGACCTGCAGCGCCTGAAGGGCCTGGTCGAGCAGCAGGTCGAGAAATTCGACCCCGCCAACCCGCACAACAAGGCGCCGGACGGCAAACTGACGGAGGAGGGCGTCGAGTGCTGCTACCGCATGTTCGACGAGGGCAAGTCGCGCTACTCGGTCGCCCAGCAGATGAAGATATCCTTTGCCGCCGCCAGCCACCGTTTCAACAACTGGCGCAAGCTGGGTGGGGGCAAGAGGCAGAGGACTTTGCTTGGCTAGATTGGGTGGCCAATTTGGCCGATCTCGGCGCTGCCCCCTCATTGCCCTGCCGGGCATTTCTCCCCGTAAACAGGGAGAAAGAAGCTGGCGGGAAGCGCCGCACCCCCTTGCAACGCTGAAGATTGGCGAAACCAAAGGCGACAGCGTCCTTCTCCCCGTTTACGGGGAGAAGATGGCGGCAGCCAGATGAGGGGCGGCGCAAACGCCGATCAT
The DNA here is from genome assembly GCF_003997835.1 of Mesorhizobium sp. M7A.F.Ca.CA.004.12.1.1. Classification (NCBI taxonomy): domain Bacteria; kingdom Pseudomonadati; phylum Pseudomonadota; class Alphaproteobacteria; order Hyphomicrobiales; family Phyllobacteriaceae; genus Mesorhizobium; species Mesorhizobium sp. M7A.F.Ca.CA.004.12.1.1. The sequence goes on along the minus strand of NZ_RZRK01000306.1, from coordinate 5,498 downwards.
GACTCGCTAAACTTTGTAACGGTCACATTTTTCCCATGGTGCGCCACCTCCCTTTGCGGGCATCATGAAGGGCAACATCTTCCCACAGGACCCACCATGACCACCCTTCCCGGCATCGCCGACATCCACGCCGCCGCCGCGCGTCTCTCCGGCTTGATCATCGAAACCCCCTTGATCGAATCGCAGGAGCTGAACAGACGCTTCGGGGGCCGCATCCTGTTCAAGCCGGAGACGCTGCAGCGTACCGGCTCGTTCAAGTTCCGCGGCGCCTACAACAAGCTGTCGTCGCTCAGCGCGGAGGAGCGCAGCCGAGGCGTCGTCGCTTTCTCATCGGGCAATCATGCGCAGGGCGTCGCCGCCTCGGCCGCGATGTTCGGCGTCAAGGCGGTGATCGCCATGCCTTCAGACGCGCCGGCGATGAAAATTGCCAATGTGCGCAAGATGGGCGCGGAGGTGGTCCCGTTCGACCGCTTTCGCGACGACCGCATGACCGTGATCCGTCCTTACATGGAAAGAGGCATGGTGCTGGTGCCGCCTTTCGACGATCCGGCCATCATTGCCGGCCAGGGCACGATCGGCCTCGAATTGATGCGCCAGGCAAAAGCGCTTGGCGTCGACCTCGACGCGGTGATCGTCCCCTGCGGCGGCGGCGGCTTGTCGAGTGGCATCTCCGTTGCCGTCAAGGATGCCTCGCCGAACACGGCGGTCTGGGCGGTCGAGCCCGAGCATTTCGACGACACCCGCCGGTCGCTGGCCGCCGGTGCAAGGGTTTCGAACGAGCCCGGCCATAGTTCGATCTGCGACGCGCTGCTGACCGCCGAGCCTGGCGTGATCACCTTCGAGATCAACCGCAGGAATCTCACCGGTGGCATCGCCGTCTCGGACCAGGCGGCGGCGCAGGCGATGCGCGACGCCATGGCCTATCTCAAGCTGGTGGTCGAGCCCGGCGGCTGTGTGGCGCTGGCGGCACTGTCATCGGGCGAGATCGAGCTGTCCGGCAAATGCATTGCCGTGGTGCTGTCCGGCGGCAATGTCGATTTCGGCACTTATGCCGGGATCATGGCGGCTGCTTGAGACGGCGATGTCCAAGGGTATCTGATATGGAGTATCTGGCGACAGGCTCCGCCTTGGATCACTCCTCGCCCGCCGCCAAATCGTCGCCGCGCTGAGCATGGTCATCTACCGCCCGCTCACGCGTTCCGAGCTGCCCGACGATACGGCATCCCTTGCCCGCACCCTCGTTGGCAAACTCGTGGTGCGCGAGCTGCCTGAAGGCATCGCCAGCGGCCGCATCGTCGAGACCGAGGCCTATGTGACCGGTGACGCCGCCGGACACGGTTACCGGGGGATGACCCCGCGCAACCGTTCGCTGTTTCTCGAACCCGGGCACGCCTATGTCTATCTCGCCTACGGCATCTCCTACATGCTCAATGTCTCGAGCGAGATGCCGGGGGTCGGAACCGGCGTGCTGATCAGGGCGCTCGAGCCACTCGAGGGCATTGCGATCATGCGGCTCAACCGCGGCGTCGAGCGCCTGCGCGACCTGGCGCGAGGACCGGGAAGGCTGGCCCAGGCGTTGCGGATCGATCGTTCGCTCGACGGGCTCGATCTTTGCCGCAAAGGCCCGCTATGGCTGGCAACCGACGAGCATCAAGCCGGCGACATCGCCCAAGGCGTCCGGATCGGCATTACAAAGGATGCCGATCGCCCGCTGCGGTTTTACGTCAAGGGGAGCGCCTTCGTCAGCGGCCCGAAATCGCTCAACGGTTAGTGGCAGTTACAAACCATGGAGATTGGCGAAAGCATTTCTCCCTTCCGCAAAGGCTGGTGCCAAGACTGGAGGTCGTGCGGCATCTAATCCAGCGTCCGCCTGAACCGCACCAGTGCCACGCCGGCAAACAAGGCCACGAACACCACCAGCCAGCCGATCTCCGTTGACACCGCCGGCAGTTCCGCGCCCTTCAGCATCACCGCGCGGGTGATGCGCAGGAAATGCGTCAGCGGGAAGATCTCGCCGAGGATTTGCGCCCAGTCCGGCATGCCGCGATAAGGGAACATAAAACCCGACAGCATGATCGACGGCAGGAAGAAGAAGAAGGTCAGTTGCAGGGCCTGCATCTGCGTGCGGGCGATGGTGGAAATCGTATAGCCGAGCAGCACCAGCGCCAGCACGAAGATCAGCACGGCGGTCAGGAGCAGCGACATCGATCCGGTGAAGGGGATGGCGAACAGCAGCTTCGCCGCCGCCAGCACCACCACCACCTGCACGCCGCCGACCGCCAGGTAGGGCAGCACCTTGCCCATCATGATCTCGAGCGGGCTGGACGGCATCGCCAGCAGGTTTTCCATCGTGCCGCGCTCGGTCTCGCGCGTCAGCGCGATCGAGGTCATCATCACCATGGTCATCTGCAGGATGACGCCGAGCAGGCCGGGCACGATGTTGTATTGCGAGATGCCTTCGGGATTGTAGCGCCGGTGTACGACGACATCGAGCCGACCCTTGGCGGCCTCGGCGGCGGCTTCCTGCGTGCCTTGCGCCCTCAGCAGCGCCTGGCTGGCGACTGTGCCGAGCGTCGAAATGGCGCCGCTGGCCACCGCCGGGTCGGTGGCGTCCGCCTCGATGAGTATCTGCGGGTTGCTGCCGCTCTCCACCCTCCTGGCGAAATCGGCGGGGATGGTGACGACGAAGGCGACGTCGCCGCGCGATATCAGGAACTCGGCCTCGGCGGCACTTTGCGCGACATGGTCGAAACGATAGTAGCCGGTGGTCTGCAGCGCCGCGACAATGGCACGCGTGTAGGGATCGTTGCTCGTCGCCACGAGTGCTGCCGGCAGGCTTTTCGGGTCGTTGTTGATGGCGTAGCCGAAAAGCACCAACTGTATCAGCGGCACGCCGAGCATCATGGCGAAGGTGATGCGGTCGCGCCGCATCTGGATGAATTCCTTGATCAGCAGCGCGCCAAGCCGGGCGAAGGAAAAGACGCTGTTCATGCCATGTTGTCCTTCGAGCCGGACATGAACTGGATGAAGACGTCCTCGAGGCTGGTTTCGCCGGGCGAAACTTTCACGCCCTTGTGCTCTTTCTCGACGTCGGCGAGTGCGGCTTCGAGCTTCTTTCTGTCGGAGCCGACGACATGCAGCGTCGCGCCGAAAGGCGCCACCTGGTCGACGCCGGAGCGGCCCTGAAGCGCTTCGGCGACCTGATCGAGCCGCGGACCCTGCAGCACAAACGTGGTCAGCCCGGCATTTCTCACCACCTCGGCGACAGTGCCGGTGGCCAGCATCTTGCCGTAGGAGATATAGCTGATGCGGTGGCAGCGCTCGGCTTCGTCCATGTAGTGGGTGGAGACCAGCACGGTCAGCCCGCCGCTGGCCAGGCGATGGATCTCGTCCCAGAACTCGCGCCGCGCTTTCGGGTCGACACCGGCCGTAGGCTCGTCAAGCAGCAGCAATTTCGGCTTGTGCATGATGCAGGCGGCCAACGCCAGCCGCTGCTTCCAGCCGCCCGACAAGGTGCCGGCCAGCTGGTTGCGGCGCGACGTCAGGCCGAGGTCCTCCAACGTGCTCGCGACATGCTCTTCGACCGGCTTCAGCCGATAGAGCCGCGCCACGAATTCGAGATTCTCGCCGATCGTCAGATCCTCGTAGAACGAGAATTTCTGCGTCATGTAGCCGACTTCACGCTTGATGCGCAGGCTGTCGGTGCGGATGTTGAAGCCGAGCACCGTGCCTTCGCCTTCGTCCGGCGTCAGCAGGCCGCACATGATGCGGATGGTGGTGGTCTTGCCCGAACCGTTGGGGCCGAGAAAGCCGACGATCTCGCCCTCGGCGACCGACATCGTCACATGGTCGACGACGGTCTTGTCGCCAAAGCCCTTGACCAGGCCGTGGACATCGATGGCGTTCATCTTGCACTGTCCGCGAGATCAACATCGACGATCTGGCCCGGCTGCAGCGGGCCGGCATCGCCCTCCGGCCGCGCCTCGACCAGGTAGACCAGCTTCTGCCGGTTCTCGAGCGAATAGATCACCGGTGGCGTGAACTCAGGATCGGGCGACACGTAGCTGACGCGCGCCTTCACATCCGGGCCGCAGCCGTCGCAATGGACGCCGAGCAAGGTGCCGACCTTGACCGAGGAGAAGGCGCTCTCCGGGACGTAGACGCTGAGCTTGACCGCGCCGTCGGGCAGGATCGAGATCACAGGCGCGGTCGGACCTGATGTATCGCCCGGATTGCGGATGACATCGTTGACGCGGCCCGGCGAAGGGGCTGCCAGCACCCGTTTCGACAGCCGCCACTGAGCTTGCTCCAAGGTAGCCTGCGCCTGCTTGACCTGATTGTCGGCGGCCTTGATCGTCTCAGGGCGCGCAGGCAGGCCGCCGACGGCGAGATTGGCATTGGCCTGGCCGACCTGCGCATTGGCCGTTTCCAGCGTGGCCGACGCGGTGTCGAAATCGGCTTGCGTGCCGGCGCCGCGCTTGAACAGATCGGCGGCGCGGTCGTATTTGCGCTTGGCGTCGGCGGCCTGGGCGCTGGCCATGTCGACCTCGGCCTTCAGCACGGCGATCTCTTCCGGCCGCTTGCCGATCTGCAGGTCAGCCAACTGCGCCTGCGCCTGGGCAAGGCCGGCCTGCGCCTGCGCCACCGCGATCTTGGCATCGGCACTTTCCAGCGTCACCACGGTCGTGCCAGGCACCACACGGTCGCCGCGCTTCACCGTGACGGTCTCGACCTGCGCCACCTCGATCGGTGCCAGCAGCACATAGTCGCCTTCGACATAGCCGACGGCCAGCGGGGCAGCCGGGGCACAGGCCGAGAAGAGCTGCGCGGCGAGCGGCAGCGAACACAGAAAGCTCATGGTCTTTGCCCCTTCATGCTTTGCTCTTTTTGGAAGCCAATATGGCCTTGAGATTACCCGATGTGACCGTCACCACCTTGGCCGCCTCGGCGGCGCCGATGTCTTTCCAGCCCATGCGGCGCATCACCGCCTCGCGGCCGATGCGGAAATAGATGACCTGGCCAATCAGCGTGAACACGGTGAGCCTTGTGGCCTCGCTTTCGGCGGGCTCGCCGGTCGCCTGTTCCCAGAGCTGGCACAGCCGGCGATGCGTCGGCTCGAAGACGCCGTCATAGATGCGGTCGAGGGCTGCCGTCGGATGCGAAAGCTCACGCAACACGAACTGCACGATCTCGCCGGCCTGCGGGCTGGCCACGACAAAGCCGACCATCCGCTCCAGCGCCGCGAAGAGTAGCGCTTGCGCCGCCTCCGGATTGGCTGGTCCCGGCGCAGGCGCCTGTACATTGCCGAGCGCCTGACCGGCTACACCCTGGATGGTCTCGACGATAAAGTCGGCGGCAGCGGCGCGAAGACCCTCCTTGCCGCCGAAATGATAGGCGATCGAGCCTATATTGGCTCGCGCCTCGGCGGCGATCTCGCGCGTCGAGGTGCCATCGAAGCCCTGCCTTCCGAACAGCTTCAGCGCCGCCTGGACAAGGGC
>NZ_RZRK01000305.1:0-6705 GCF_003997835.1 Mesorhizobium sp. M7A.F.Ca.CA.004.12.1.1 | reverse complement strand
CGATACCCCTGGGCTCCGTCCCGCTGATCCTGATATGTGCCCTGTTGCAGGGCGGCGGCTTCGGCATCGCCTGGCCGTTCCTGACGCGCGTCATCGTCGCCTCCGCCCCGGAGGGCGAGCAGACCATCGCCTCGGCGGCGGTGCCGACCATGCAGCGCATCGGCTATGCCGTGGGCGCCGCACTCGCCGGCATCGTCGCCAACGCCAGCGGCTTTTCGCAAGGCCTGAACCACGACGCGGCGGCGAATGTCGCGTCGTGGTTGTTTCTTGCCTTCGTGCCGCTCGGCATTGTTGGCTGCCTCGCGGCTTTGCGGGTTTCCAGACCGCTTGGCCAGCCACGGGAAGCTATCGGCTAAAACCTGGCCTGCTCATTCGGCCTCGCGCAGGCGGTAGCCGACGCCGGTCTCGGTGGTGATGTAGCGCGGCTGGTCGGGGCTCTTCTCGATCTTTTGCCTGAGCTGCCGGACATAGACCCTGAGATACTGCACATCGGTCGAATCGCCCCAGACCTGCTTCAAAAGGAAATGATGGGTCAGCACCTTGCCGGCGTGCTGCACCAGCATACGCAGGATGTCGTATTCCTTCGGCGACAGCTTTACCTCCTTGCCCTCGACCTTGACGATGCGCTTGACCAGGTCGACGCTGAGATCGCCGGTCTGGAAAATCGGCTTCTCGCCCTTTTGCTGGAACTTGTGGCGGAGCGCCACGCGAATGCGCGCCACCAGCTCGTTCATGCCGAAAGGTTTGGTGACATAGTCGTCGGCGCCGAGTTCCAGGGCCTGGACGATGCCGGCCTCGTCGGTTCGGCTGGACAGCATGACCACTGGAATGTCGAGACCATCGTCGCGCCATTTGCGCAGCAACTCATGACCGCTCATGCCGGGCAGCCCAAGGTCGAGCAGGACGAGGTCCGGCTTCTCCGCCTCCATCAGCTCGATCGCCACCTTCGCGTTCGGCGCCTCGCTGACCGCATAACCTTGACTGCCGAGCCCGACGCGCAGCAGCTTGCGGATCGGCGGCTCGTCATCGACGACCAATATCCTGACGTTCGAGTTTGTCATGCCAGGTCACCCACGTCGTGGTCGTCGGTATTCGAAGTGTCGAAATTGGGCGGATTTGCCGGCCTGGGCATTTTGATGGTGAACACCGCGCCCGAACCGTCGGTCCGGTTTGCCGCCATGATGGTGCCACCCATCGCTTCGACGAAGCCGCGGCAGATCGACAGGCCGAGCCCCGTACCGGCGCGGATCTGGTCGCCCTTGCGCACTCGATAGAACGTGTCGAAAATCCGTTCCAGATCGCCGGGAGGAATGCCTGGCCCTTCATCCATGATTTGCAGCAGGACGGAGCCATTGTCGGTCCAACCCTGCATGCGAATCGTCGAGCTTGCCGGGGCATATTTCGCCGCATTGTCGAGAAGATTGAACAACGCTTGCTCGAACAGCACCGGGTCGACCTTCAACATCGGCAAATCCCTGGGGATGTCGGTCTCGATCTTGTGCTCGCCAATGATTTTCCTGGCCCTTTGCAAGGCGGAGCCGACGATGTCGCCGACATAGTGAAAGGCGTAGTTCGGCTCCATCGCGCCGGACTCGATCTTGGTCATGTCGAGCAGATTGGCGATGAAGCGGTTCAACCGCTCGGATTCGTCGAGCACCGTCGACAGCAGTTCAGCCCGGTCCGGTTCGGGAAGCGCTGCTGAAAAATCCCGCAGCGTGCCGGCCGCGCCCATGATGGCGGCGAGCGGCGTTTTCAGATCATGGGAAATGGAGGTGAGCAGCGCCGAGCGCAGCCTGTCCGCCTCAGCGGCGAGCTTGGCGCGGTCGACGTCGGCAACCAACTGAATACGCTCGATGGCGACCGCCGCCTGGTCGGCCAGTGCGTCAAGCAGCCTCTGCTGCTCGGGCGTCAGCAGCGGACCCTGCTTGTCGTTGTCGAGGCCGACGACCCCGATGGCCGTGCGCCCCGTGCGCAAGGGCAAATAGAGGCGCCTGGCGCCCGGAAGCGTGTCGGCGCCGCGACCCGCGGCACGATTGTGCTCCCAGGCCCAGCGGGCGGCGGCGATGTCGGCCTCGGCCAGCGTGTCGTCGGGCGGATAGCCGGCCTTGACGGTGATGGTCCCGTCCTCCGGCAAAAGCAGCACCACCCGCAGCTTCAGCATCGAGGCGATCTGGAAGGCAGTAGCCCAAAGGACGTCGTCGAGCGTGCCGGCGCCGGCGAGCTTCTTTGAAAAGAGGTAGATGTCTTCCGTGGCCCGCGCCCGCGAGCGGGCGGCGACCGCCTGGCGCTGCACGCGCGCCGTCAGATTGCTGGCGATGACCGCAACGACGAGAAAGACGCCGAGCGCGACGATGCTCTCCGGATCCCGGATCGTCAGCGTATAGCGAGGCTCCAGGAAGAAATAATTGAAAGCAAGGGCGCTGGCGAAACAAGCGTACAGAGCCGGCCACAGACCGCCCGTTACCGCCGATGCCAGTACGCCGATGAGAAGAATGATCGCCAGGTTGCGAACGTCGAGAAACTGGTCGAGAACGACGGCGAAGGCGAGCGAACCGATGACAAAGGCCGTGGCCTTGAGATAGGGCCAGATCTCGAACTGCCACTGCTCGTCCGCCGCCTTGACACTCCTCGACGTCACCTCGGCATTGCGTTCGGTTCCTGAAATGACATGGACGCTGATGTCGCCGGCATTGCGGATGAGATCGTAGGTGAGCGAACCTTCGATCAATTCCCGCCAGCGCGACCGGGTCGGCCTGCCGACCACGATATGGGTGAAATTGTTCGCCGTCGCATGGCGAACAATGTCCTGCGCGATGTTCTGACCGGGAATGGTGGTCACCTCGGCGCCGAGCTGTTCGGCAAGCCGCAGGTTCGTAGCGAGCCGATCCTTGTCCGCTTCGGGCATGCTGGCCGAGCGAGGGCTGTCGACATGCAGCGCCGTCCACGGGGCACGGAGCCGGTCGGCCAGCCTGCGCGCATAGCGAATACGCGCCGCCCCGCCCGGACGCGCGTCGACGCAGACGAGAACCCTTTCCCCCGCGGCCCACGGTCCGGGAATGGCGTGGGCCTGCATATGGATCAGCAACTGGTCGTCGACGCGCTGCGCGGTGCGGCGCAGCGCCAGCTCCCTGAGCGCCGTCAGATTGCCCGGCGAGAAATAGTTCTCGATCGCGCGCTGCGCGGTGTTGGGGAAATAGACCTTGCCTTCCTCGAGCCGCTTGATCAGGTCGTCGGGGGTGAGATCGATGATCTCGACATCGTCGGCCTGGTCGATGATGGAATCGGGGACCGTCTCGCGAACCCTGACCTTGGTGATCTGGGCGACGACGTCGTTCAGGCTTTCGACATGCTGGATGTTGAGCGTCGTGTAGACGTCGATACCGTGCGTCAGGATTTCCTGGACATCGAGATAGCGCTTGGGGTGCCGGCTGCCAGGCGCATTGGTGTGGGCGAGTTCGTCGACGAGAACCAGCGCCGGGCGCCGGGCGAGGATGGCGTCGATATCCATCTCGTCGAGGATGCGCCCCTTGTAGTCGACCTTGCGGCGGGGAATGACCTCATAGCCCTCGACCAGGGCCAGTGTCTCCTTGCGCCCATGCGTCTCGACGACACCGATCACCACATCCACGCCGTCGGTCAGCCTGGCGCGGCCCGACATCAGCATCTCGTAGGTCTTGCCTACGCCGGGAGCGGCACCCAGGAATATCCGCAGCCGGCCGCGACCTTCCCGCTCGGCATGGTCAAGCAGTGCGTCGGGAGAAGGTCTAGCGTCGTTGCTTCTGTCGTCCGGCATCGGGATCGATCATGGATGGCGCCGGGGATACTGTCGATCCCCGGCCCGCACCATTCACTGTTTCGCGGCGTCCAGCGCAAGGTTGAGACCGAGCACATTGACCACCGGTTCGCCCATGAAGCCAAGCTCCCTGCCCTCGACTTGGGCATCGACAAGCGCCTTGACCTTGGCTTCATCGATCCCCCTGGCCTTGGCCACCCTGGCGGCCTGGAAGTAGGCTGCTTCGGGACTGATATCGGGATCGAGGCCACTGCCGGACGTCGTCACCAGGTCCATCGGGACGGGCTGGTTCGGATTCTGCGCCTTCAATCTTTCCGCGTCGCCCTTGATGCGGTCGATCAGCTTGGGATTGGTCGGGCCGAGATTGCTGCCGCTCGAGGCGGCGGCGTTGTAGCCGTCGCCGGCGGCCGAGGGGCGGCCATGGAAATACTTGTCGCTGGCAAAGCCCTGGCCGATCAGCTCGGAGCCGATGACCTTGCCATCCTTCTCGATCAGGCTGCCATTGGCCTGGCGCGGGAAGATCGCCTGGGCGATGCCGGTCATGCCCAAGGGATAGATCAGGCCGGTCAGGACCGTGAAGAAGACGATCATGATGATCGCGGGTCTTATCTGGGTGAGCATGGAGATGTTCCTCAAAGCAATTCCAGGGTTTCCGTCCGGAATTGCGTTAAAACAAAGAGTTAAGCGAGGCCAAGCGCGGTGACGATCATGTCGATCGCCTTGATGCCGACGAACGGCACGATGAGGCCGCCGAGGCCGTAGACAAGCAGATTGCGGCTGAGCAGCGCCCCGGCGCCAATGGCGCGATATTTGACGCCCTTCAGCGACAGCGGGATCAGCGCGATGATGATCAGTGCGTTGAAGATGATGGCCGACAGGATGGCGCTTTGCGGCGTCGCCAGATGCATGACGTTGAGTGCCTGCAGCGGGCCGGTCGTCTGTCCCGGTGCGACGTAGAAGACGGCGAACATCGCCGGAATGATGGCGAAATACTTGGCCACGTCGTTGGCGATCGAGAAGGTCGTCAGCGAACCCCGCGTCATCAAGAGCGCCTTGCCGATCTCGACGATCTCGATGAGCTTGGTCGGATCGCTGTCGAGATCGATCATGTTGCCGGCCTCGCGGGCGGCAACCGTGCCGGTGTTCATGGCGACGCCGACATCGGCTTGTGCAAGGGCGGGTGCATCGTTGGTGCCGTCGCCGCACATGGCCACCAGCTTGCCCTTGGCCTGTTCGTCGCGGATCAGCTTCAGCTTGTCCTCCGGTGTGGCCTGCGCGAGGAAGTCGTCGACGCCGGCTTCCGCGGCGATGGCTGCTGCCGTCATCGGATTGTCGCCGGTGATCATCACCGTGCGGATGCCCATGCGGCGCAGTTCGGTGAAGCGCTCCCGGATACCGCCCTTGACAATGTCCTTGAGGTGGATGACGCCGAGCAGGCGGCCGTCGCGTTCGACCGCCAGCGGCGTGCCGCCGGACTTGGCGATCTCGTCGGCGATGGACTGGAGATCGCGGATGGATTCGCTGCTTGGGCGCGTGCCATGGGCGGCAGCTGCCGACTGGTTGACATGGGCAAGCACGGAATCGACGGCGCCCTTGCGCACCGACGAACCATCGATGTCGACGCCGCTCATACGGGTCTGCGCTGTGAAGGGCACGAAAGTGGCGTGCAGCGTTGCCATGTCACGGGCGCGGATGGCGTATTTCTCCTTGGCCAGCACGACGATGGAGCGGCCTTCCGGCGTCTCGTCGGCGAGCGAGGCTAGCTGAGCCGCGTCGGCCAGTTCCTGTTCGGTGACGCCCTTGACCGGGCGAAACTGCGTCGCCTGGCGGTTGCCGAGTGTGATCGTGCCGGTCTTGTCGAGCAGCAGCGTGTCGACGTCGCCTGCGGCCTCCACGGCGCGGCCCGACATGGCCAGCACGTTGAATCGCACCAGGCGGTCCATACCGGCGATGCCGATGGCCGAAAGCAGCGCGCCGATCGTGGTCGGGATCAAGGTGACGAACAGCGCCACCAGAACGGTCACCGAGATATAGCCGCCCGAGTAGGAGGCAAAACTCGGGATCGTCGCGGTGGCCAGCACGAAGATCAGCGTCATGCCGACGAGCAGGATGTTGAGCGCGATCTCGTTCGGCGTCTTCTGGCGCTCGGCACCTTCGACCAGCGAGATCATGCGGTCGAGGAAGGTATGGCCGGAGGCGGCGGTGATGCGGACGCGGACCCAGTCTGACAGCACCTGGGTGCCACCGGTGACCGCCGAACGGTCGCCACCGGATTCGCGGATGACCGGCGCCGATTCGCCTGTTATCGCCGCCTCATTGACCGACGCGACGCCCTCGACAACTTCGCCGTCCGACGGGATGATGTCGCCGGTCTCGACCAGGACGGCATCGCCGACCTTGAGGCTGGTGCCGGGCACGAGTTTGTATTTGGTGCGGTCCTCACCGGTCAAAAGCTTGGCCTGGGTCTCTGTGCGTGCCTTGCGCAGCGAATCCGCCTGCGCCTTGCCGCGGCCTTCTGCGACCGCTTCGGCGAAGTTGGCGAACAGGACGGTGAACCAAAGCCAGATGATGATCTGCAGCGTAAAGCCGAGATTGCCGCCTCCGGTGACCAGGTCCTTCACGAACAGCACCGTGGTGAGCGCCGAGACGACGGCAACGACGAGCATCACCGGGTTCCTGGCCAGCGTGCGCGGATCGAGCTTGCGGAAGGCGCCGCCAATGGCGGGAACTAGGATGCGTGCATCCATGATGCTTGCTGATTTCGAGTTGCTCATTTTGAAGCTCCGGCTTCGGTGTTGTTGGACGGCACCCGATGATTGGATGCCGAAAGGAAATGCGGTGGCCCGTAGGCCAGCAGCCAGAGGACGAGCATGACTGCCGCAAGGCCGAGAAACGTCGACAGGGTCGGGAAA
>NZ_RZRK01000304.1:0-6727 GCF_003997835.1 Mesorhizobium sp. M7A.F.Ca.CA.004.12.1.1 | reverse complement strand
CGCTTACGCTCAAGGAGGCGATGGCTGTCGCGGTGGAATCCAATCCCGAGATTGGACAGGCGATCGAAAACCGCGAAGCAATCGAGTTTGAGTTGCGGCAGGCCAAGGGCCTTTACCTTCCCAGTGTCGATGTCGAGGGATCGGCTGGTGTTCGCCGGCTCGACAATTCCTCCCGACGCTCGCTGTCGATAGAGGACGATTCGCTCTATCCGGCGGAAGCGAATCTGGTGGTGACCCAGAAATTATTCGACAGCGGAGCTCGTCGCGCGGAATTGAACCGCCAGGCATCGCGCGTCGACGGAGCGTCGTTCCGGGTGCTGGAACGGTCCGAATTCATCGGGCTGTCCGTTGTCCAGGATTACCTCGAATACATGCTGCAGGCTTCGATCGTTTCCGAAGCCAAGAAGAATCTGGGTTTCCATCAGGCGATACTCGGCGACATCCGGCAAGGCATCTCAGGCGGGGCGCTGAACGAGGCCGACCGCCAACAGGCCGAGGAGCGTCTGTTCGCGGCCAAGGCCCGCATGCAGGAGGCGACCGAAGAGCTGGAAGCCTCCAAGATCCGGTTCTTCAAGACCGTCGGCAAGCCGCTGGTCAATGCTTCGCGGCCGGGTGATGTCGCCGCCGCGCTTCCGCGGTCACTGGATGACGCGATCGGCCTGGCACGACAGAACAATCCGCGCGTTCACATGGCCACCAGCGATATCGACGCCGCGGCTTCCCTGGTGGATGCGGCCCGGGCGAAATATGGCCCTGAAGTCATTGCTGAAGGTCGGGCCAGGGCAGGCACCGACATTGACGGCGACGACGGGGACACCAATGACCTGCAGGCGCGTCTGGTGCTGCGTTGGAATTTGTATCGCGGCGGCATAGACAAGGCCAATGAACAGGAGCAGATCCGCCGCGCCAGCGAGCAGCGGCTCGCCTATCATCAGGTCTTGCGCGAAATCGAGGAAGCCGTTCGCACCTCATGGGATCGCCGTTTCCGGCAAGCCGATCTGGCGAAGACCCTGAGGCAACAGGCCGCCGCCAATGAAAAGCTGGTCGCTTCCTATCGCGAGCAGTTCAAGGTTGGACAGCGCTCGCTGCTCGACGTGCTCGACGCGCAGAATACGCGGTTCAACACGGCAACGCTGGCGGATACCGCGTCCTACGCATCGCTGTTTGCCCAGTACCGGCTCCTGGCCGCGACCGGACAGTTGCTGAAAACGATGAATCTCGAGCCGGCAAAGCAAGCGACAGCCTATGCTCGCACCGAGTTTGCAACACCGGAAACCGCGGACACCGAGACCTATGCGCGGACGCCATCGGAGCAGAAGAACGACCTGCCATTCGATATCCTCGCCCCGGTGAGGAAGAAATAAGACGACGCAAGGTCCAGCGAGCGTCCTGACGGGCAGATCGTGAACCAGCAACCCAATATCCTCTCTCCCAAGGAGGCGTTCAAGGCCTGCTTCTCGGCCGTTGCCGGATATCTCGGCAGGCCGAGCGCGGAGACCGTGCTGTTTGCCGGCGTGCCGCTCTCGGACACGCGAATTGCGGCCGACGATATCAGGCACCTTGCCGAACGCATCGGCCTGGAAGTCACCGAGTTCAATCACCGCGATTTTCTCAGGGGGCGTATCGACCTGCCGGCAATCGTCTTTCGCGTCAGTCAATTGCCGGTTGCCCTGCTCGCTCTGGGCGAAGACGATGCTTATATCACCGCGCCCCAGGAAGACGGCCGCACCACGATCGGCCGATCGGAACTGGCCGCCAGCTACATCAGCGGCGGCGCTTCCTTCTCGATCACCTATGCCAATGCCGCCGAGACCATGTCGGTCGGCTCGGCGGCCAGGATCGAGCGGAGACATTGGCTTACGGGGACGATGGGCGCTTTCTGGCGCACCTACTCAAAAGTCGTCCTGGCGGCGGTGTTCATCAATCTGCTGGCCATAGCCTCGCCGATCTTCACCATGAACGTCTACGACAGGATCCTGCCGAACAAGGCAATATCGACACTATGGGTGCTGGCTCTCGGCATCGGCGCGGTCATCCTGTTCGACCTGCTCTTGAAGACGGCCAGGGCCTCCCTCATCGACTATGCCGGGCGCAAGGCGGATCTCCGGATATCCTATCTGCTGTTCGAGAAAGTGCTGAACTCGTCGCTGTCGGCGCGCCCCGGCTCGACCGGTGAATACGCAAACAGGGTCACGCAATATGAATTCGTCAGGGAGTTCTTCACCTCCAACACCATAAGCGTGTTCATCGACACGGCATTCGTCTTCGTCTTTCTCCTTGTGATCTATGCGATAGGCGGATGGCTGGTGATCATACCGGCGCTGGCCTTCGTGATGTCCGTCATCGTCGGCCTGATCACCCAGCGCCGCATCGGCAAGCGCGTCGCCGCCTCGATGAACGAAGCGTCGCAGCGCCAGGCCCTGCTGGTCGAATCCATCTCGACGCTGGAGACCATCAAGTCGCTGCGCGCCGAGGCGTATCTGCTGCGAAAATGGGGAGAGCACTCCAAGAACGCCGCCAACACGTCCGAGAAGATCAAGCAGCTTTCGGCGGCGGCGGGCAACATCACCCAGTCCATACAACAGCTGGTGACCGTCGCCCTGGTCGTGGCCGGCGCCTATGCCTTCTCGGAAGGGCATGTTTCGACAGGAGCAATCATAGGAACGGTGATGCTGGCGAGCAGGGCCGTGGCGCCGCTCGGCCAGATTGCCATAACGTTGTCCCGGTTTCGCCAGGCCATGCTCTCGCTGAGAATGGTGAACTCGATCATGGCTCAGCCGGAAGATCGACCCGACACGGTGGGCTTCGTCAACCGCCCCATCCGCAAGGGGGCGATGGTGTTCAGGAATGTCGGGTTTGTCTATCCAGGCTCGGAAAACGAAGTTCTGACCGGCCTGAATATCTCGGTCAAGCCGGGTGAGCGGATCGGCATCATCGGCCGCATAGGATCGGGAAAGACGACGATGGGGCGGCTGATCGGCCGGCTCTTCCTGCCGACTTCCGGTGAGCTGCTGCTGGATGGGATCGACATTCGCCAGTATCACCCGTCCGAGGTTCGCGCCGCGGTCGGCATCGTTGCGCAGGCCGGCGACCTGTTCTCGGGCACCATCAAGGAAAACCTCCTGATGGCATGCCCCGAGGCTACCGACGAACAGATCATCGAAGCGGCAAAGGCGGCCGGCGTCGACGATTTCGTTTCACGCCACCCGCGCGGCTACGACATGAATGTCGGCGAGCGCGGCACCAATCTTTCCGGTGGCCAGAGGCAGACGGTGGCGATCGCACGCCTGCTGCTGACCAAACCGAAAATCGTCTTTCTGGACGAGCCGTCGGGCTCGATGGATCTCGCATCGGAACGCCAGTTGATCAAGCAGCTCAAAGTCGCCTTCGACCGCGACACCACGCTGATCGTCTCGACACATCGCTTCAGCATGCTTGAGCTGGCCGACCGCCTGATCGTTATCGAACAGGGCAGAATCGTTGCCGACGGACCGAAGGACCAAGTCATACAGGCGTTGCAGAAAACAAGCGCCTGACAAAACAGATATTGCTGCATCCAATGCGTTGGGGCGTGGGAAATGCTTGCCAGAGAAGATCGACCGCCGCTGTTTGCGTCGGCGTCCATATTCATCATCGGAGCGCTCTTCGTGGTCTTCGTCGCCTGGGCGTCCTTTGCCGAAGTCGATGAGATCGCACGCGGCGACGGCAAGGTCATACCCGCTTCCAAGACCCAGATCATTCAGGCGAGTGAAGCCGGTGTCGTTCAGGAAATCGCCGTGACGATTGGCCAGGTGGTCAAGAAGAACGATCTCATCATCCGCCTGGACAACACGCTCAACACGTCCAGTCTCGGCGAGCAGCAGGCCAAGGCGCGCGCGCTGGAAGTGCGCATAGCAAGGCTGAAATACGAACAGGCCGGCAATCTCTCGGGCCCATTTCCGTGCCCGCAGGACATCCAGTCGGTCGCTCCGCAAATCTGCGACAATGAGCAGAAGCTGCTCATCGCCCGGCGCGGGAACTTCGACAACAAGCTGTCCGTGCTCAAGTCACGCCTTGACCAGCGCGAGAGGGAACTGGCCGAGGCGCAGGCCAATTCCGATCGTCTTACAAAGAACCTGGTCGTCAGCGACCAGGAGGCAAAACTGGTCGACGCGATGGTCAAGAAAGGCCTGATGGCAAGGACCGAGCAGCTCCGGGTGGAGCGCGAACAGACCGAGCTCAACGGCCAGCTGAACCTTGCGGGCGAAACGATAAAGAAGATCAAATCGTCGATCACGGAAGCCCAGCTTCAGGTCGAGGAACTCGGCCTGCAATTGCAGCAGGAGGCGTTGGACGACCTTACCCAGGCGCTGGCGGAGCTTTCGGTGGTGGATGAGACCATAAGGGGAGCCACCGACAAGGTCGCGCGCACCGATATCCGTTCTCCCGTGGATGGCATCGTCAACACGCTGGAGCTGAACACGGTAGGCGCCTTCGTCCAGCCTGGCGCCGTCGTGGCCGGCATCGTGCCGACCTCCGAGACGTTGCTGGTGGAGGCTCGGGTCTCGCCACGGGATGTCGCGTTCATCCGTCCCGACCAGGTAGCCCTTATCAAGGTCACCGCCTATGATTTCTCGATCTTCGGCGGTATCGAGGGCAAGGTCTCGAACATCACAGCCGACAGCCTGGTCGATCAGAAAACGGGGGAACCCTACTATCAGGTGCGTGTGGCGACTGACAAATCCACCCTTCAAAGAGACGGCAAGGCCTACTCGATCATCCCCGGAATGATCTGCTCGGTCGACATCAAGACCGGGCGCAAGACGATCCTGCACTACCTCCTGAAGCCGATCAACAAGGCGCGCGAGGAGGCGATGAGTGAGCGGTAGCGCCAGCCCTCATCATTCCGGTCGCGAGCGGCTGCTGCCTCCAGTCGCCGCCGAGGATTTTGGACTGGAATTTCGGGTTGTGGCGCGCGGCGGCATCCGGCGCGGCATCCGTCTGGAGCGGGCATTCTGGATGTCGCTGAAGCAGATGGCCGAAAGCAGGAAGTGCACGATCGGCATGCTCATCGACGAGATCGCCGAAAGCCAGGCACAGACAGGCAATTTGACATCCGCGATCCGGGTGGCCTGCATGCGTGGGTTGGGAGACGAAAACCTGACCCTGCGAAGGCTTGCATCGATCAACACCATCAACGCCATACTGGTCGCTTGCCCGTCTCCGGCCTTTGCCCTGGCTTCGTCGAAGAAGATCCTGTCGTTCAACGCGCCGTTCCAGCAACTCGTCAAACGTCAATTGCCGATCGCCCCAAGCGATGACGCACGGCACGATCTCAAGCTGGCGCTGGACCTCAATGTGGCCGACATCTTCGCGCGGCTCGATGCCAATGGCGAATCGCCGGTGGCCACCGGTTTTGTCATCGGCGCGGGCGACCGTCGATACCGGGGACAATTGAATGCGGTGCGGGCTCCGGTGCTCGAGCCGGAGCTGCTGATGGCGTTCGTCTTCGGCGGCTAGAGCAGTTCACCGTTACACTTACCGGAGTTGCTCTGCATGCATCGCCAATGCTGGCGAACCTATGGCTGAAAGCCTTCGCCGGGTGCGACGGTTGCGAAACCGCCCTTGATGTCGGCCATCTGGGCTCCGCCCGGTCTTGAACCGTGGATCCAGGCCCGGTCCGTGCTGAACGAATAGAGCGGAACGTAATCCGGAAGATCGCTGTCACGCACGACAGTGTTGCTGAGGCTGTCGAGAATGAAGGTGCCGCTGCCTGTGCTCACCGACAGCACTGCGTGAAAGAAGCCTCTCTTGCGATCCTGGAGGACGACAAGCGCCATGCTTTGCGTGGGAATGCCGGCCCTCAGCAGGGCTGTCATCTTGAGGATGGCAAAATCCTCGCAATCGCCGGCTCGCCGCTCGAGAATCTCCGAAGGCTTCGCCCAATAGTCGAGCTTGCCGTAGACGACGCTGTCTTTCCTGTAGGCGATCAGGCGATTTACGCTGCTGTTGACGAAGGACAGCTTCTCGCTGAACCCCTTGCCTTGTGCGGCGGCGATCATGCCGGCAAAAGCCGCGCTCTTGTGCTCGCAGGGGCTGCCTGCCGAACAGGCGGCGATTGCCCGGTAGACGGGCGCCCAGCGAGCCGCGACGGGAAAATTGCGCATGGACAAGGCAACCGATCCGAAGACCCCCGGAATGATCGACGCGGTCTGCAGCGGATCTATCCCGGCGTCATCTCGCGCCGTTGACGAGCCATCCCCGCGGCCAACATCTGGGCCATAGCTGCCGGTGACCAGACCGATCCGGTAAGCGCCCGCAGGCTGCCAGGGCTGAGGCCTCGTCAGCGAAACACCGCCGAGAGAAGGCGGCGTTTGAATATTCTCCTGAGGCCAGCCGGGTGCGGCTATATCGCTCGCAAATGACGGCCCCGCCAGGCCGACAAGCCCGATTGCCAGCAGGAGCATCTGGAGCCGGGTTTTTCCCGGAACTGATTTTTGCTTTTTCATAACGCCCACCTTTGACTGTGGACGCTACCAATCTTGTCTCAAATTATTGGAAAGGAAGGTGGATAAATATCCAGCAACTGTCTTTATCCATTTTACTTAAAATTTTATTCAAATTTATACTTTGGTTTACCGGAAAAATGCCGGCCAGCTATCCGTCAAGGAGGTCTCCAGAAACCTACATATATCAGGTTATATTGTTGCGGTTTACCACGTGTAAAAAATGCCGGGCAATGCATATC
>NZ_RZRK01000303.1:0-6750 GCF_003997835.1 Mesorhizobium sp. M7A.F.Ca.CA.004.12.1.1 | reverse complement strand
TGGTACATATTCGTCCATGGTGCTGATTTGCGCCGATAACCCGCCGCACAGGCGGGTTTTTCGTTTAATACCCTGTCCCAGCATCGCTGTTTTTGCCGCGACGAATTGGCATATTCGAAGTCCGCCTCCTGGCGGGCGGTGGCTGTTGCACGGTCCATAGCGCCGCACTATGGCTAGCGGCTTGTCAAACAAGGCGACGCAGAATGGCGAAGGACGGCAGCGAGCACGGCGGGATGGGCATCAACACGCGGCTTGCCCATTCGGGCAACAATCCGCACGACTATTTCGGCTTCGTCAATCCGCCGGTGGTGCATGCTTCGACCGTGCTGTTTCGCGACGCGGCTTCGATGGCGGCACGCACCCAGAAATACACTTACGGCACGCGCGGCACACCGACGACCGATGCGCTTGCCCATGCCATAGACGCGCTGGAAGGCTCGGCAGGCACGATCGTAGTGCCGTCGGGCCTTGCGGCGGTGACGGTGCCGCTGCTCGCCTTCGTCTCGGCCGGCGACCATCTGCTGATCGTCGATACCGTCTATCATCCGACCCGCAATTTCGCCGACACGATGCTGAAGCGGCTGGGCGTCGAGGTCGAGTATTACGCCCCCGATGTCGGCGCCGGCATCGCGGCGTTGATCAAGCCCAACACCAAGGTGGTGTTCACGGAATCGCCGGCCTCCAACACGTTCGAGGTGCAGGACATCCCGGCTATCGCCAAGGCGGCGCACGCCGCGGGCGCCATCGTCATGATGGACAATACGTGGGCGACGCCACTCTATTTCCGTCCGCTCGACCACGGCGTCGACATCTCGATCCATGCGGCGACCAAATACCCAGCCGGCCATTCCGACGTGCTGCTCGGCACGGTGTCGGCCAATGAGAGCTGCTGGACGCATCTTTACGAGAGCTTCTGCACGCTTGGCTGTTGCGCCGGGCCCGACGACGTCTACCAGGTGCTGCGTGGCCTGCGCAGCATGGGCGTGCGCCTCGAACACCATCAGCGCAGTACGCTTGCCATCGCCTCCTGGCTCGAGGGCCAGAAGGGCGTGGCGCGCGTGCTCCACCCGGCCCTGCCCAGCCATCCGGACCACGCTCTGTGGAAGCGAGATTTCTCCGGCTCCAGCGGCATCTTTTCCATCGTTCTTGCCGGTGGCGGCCAGAAGCAGCAGCACGCCTTTCTCGACGCGCTGCGGATCTTCGGCCTCGGCTATTCCTGGGGCGGCTATGAGAGCCTTGCCGTACCGGTCTGGCTCGGCGACCGCGTCGTTGCAAAAGCGCCCTATGAGGGTCCGTTGATCCGCCTGCAGATCGGCCTCGAGGACGTCGACGACCTGAAGGCCGACATCTCGCGCGGCCTGACCGCCGCGGCGGCTGCGTAGCGGAATTCTATTCCCTAAAATTGCGGTTTGCCGGATCAGTTTGGCTTTCAAATTCAACGATGCCGCGTCATTGCGGTGCGATCAGCACATTTTCGACTTCCCCTGGAATACCGGCAGAGTTTTCGACCCCATGGCTTTCCGCCTTTTTGTTCCCATTCTTGCCGGCGCGACGCTGCGCGAGCGTCTCGTCGCCTGTATCGGCGCGACGATCGGCATTGCGCTCACCGGCGTGATCGCCAGCCTTGTACTCGGCAACGGCCCGCATGTGCCGCTGCTGGTGGCGCCGATGGGGGCGTCGGCGGTGCTGCTGTTCGCCGTGCCCGCCAGTCCGCTGGCACAGCCATGGTCGATCATCGGCGGCAACACGATATCGGCGCTGGTCGGCGTGATCGTGGCGCATTTCATCCACGAAACCGCCCTTGCCAGCGGCATCGCGGTGGCACTGGCCATCGCCGCCATGTCGTTCACGCGCTGCCTGCATCCGCCGGGAGGAGCGGCCGCGCTGACCGCGGTGCTGGGAGGGCCTGCCGTCATCAGCGCCGGCTTCCTGTTTCCATTCGTTCCGGTGGCGCTGAACTCGATCCTGCTGGTGGCGCTCGGCTACGGCTTCCACAGGCTGGCCCGGCGCAATTATCCGCATGTGCCGGTTGCAGTGCCGGCGAACAGCCACGGCACCGGCGATCCGCCGGCGCAACTGCGCGTCGGCTTCCGCTCCGAAGACATCGATGCCGCGCTTGGCGCACTCGACGAGACGTTCGATATCGATCGCAACGATCTCGACCGGCTGCTGCGGCAGGTCGAATTGCAGGCGATGGTGCGCGCGCACAAGACCCTTCTGTGCGAGGACATCATGTCGCGCGATGTCATCTCGGTCGATGCTCACACCTCGACCGAGGCGGCGCGCCAATTGCTGCTTGACCACAACATCCGGACCTTGCCGGTCGTCAATGCGGAGGCCAGGCTGGCAGGCACCGTGGGGTTGCGCGAACTCACCCAGGCCTCCGGGACGGTCGGATCCGTTATATCGCCCGCGGCAACAGCCGCCGCCGGCTTCGCCGCCATGGGTCTGCTGCCCGTGCTCACCGACGGCCGCAGCCACGCGGTCATCATCGTCGACGACGACAAGCGGATTCTCGGGCTGATCACCCAGACCGATCTGTTGGCGGCCACAGCGCGCCTGCAGGCTGCCTGACAAGCCTTCACTCGCACTGTAGGGTAGCGGCCGCCGGGCCCGGCAGAAAATCTTCGGGAACCTTTTGCCGGCGACAGCGTCCAATCTCCCGATCGAGATCTTGGTTCGGAGATTGGGTTGAGGAAAGTGGCGATGCCTGCTGTGTTGACGGCCGTGCCTTCCGCTGCGCCAGGCGAGATGCAGCTTGTGCACCGCGCGCTGGCGCGCGACGGCGACGCCTTCCGCACCATCATCAAGACACACAATCAGCGGCTCTACCGGATCGCGCGCGGCGTCGTGCGCAATGACAGCGAGGCCGAGGACATCGTCCAGGAGGCCTACCTCAAGGCTTTCGCCCATCTCGATGCGTTTCGCGGCGACTCCTCGCTCGCCACATGGCTGTCGCGCATCGTCATCAACGAGGCGCTCGGCCGCCTGCGCAAAAGGCGCAGAACGGTGGCAATGCCGGAAAATCCGCAAGCCGAGATCATCCGGTTCCCCCTCCACCCCAGCGACGATCCGGAACGGACGATGGCGCAAAGGCAGATCCTCCAACTGGTCGAACAGGCCACAGACAGCCTTCCCGACGTCTACCGGACGGTGTTCGTGGCGCGGGTGATCGAGGGGCTGAGCATCGAGGAGACCGCCGATCTCCTCGGCGTGCGGCCGCAAACCGTCAAGACAAGGCTGCACCGCGCCCGCGCCCTGGTGCGCAAGGCGCTGGACGATCAGATCGGGCCGGTGCTGCTCGATGCCTTCCCCTTCGCCGGCCGGCGTTGCGAACGACTGACCAGCGCGGTCATGCGGCGGCTCGGGCTGGAAAGCTGAGCCTCACCGGATTCAATTGATTTTGGCGGGAACGTTTGCCGCTGGCCAGCATCCAATGACCGTCAACCGAAAACACAGTCCGGCGCGATTTTCAGCGTCCGGCGAAGGA
The DNA here is from genome assembly GCF_003997835.1 of Mesorhizobium sp. M7A.F.Ca.CA.004.12.1.1. Classification (NCBI taxonomy): domain Bacteria; kingdom Pseudomonadati; phylum Pseudomonadota; class Alphaproteobacteria; order Hyphomicrobiales; family Phyllobacteriaceae; genus Mesorhizobium; species Mesorhizobium sp. M7A.F.Ca.CA.004.12.1.1. The sequence goes on along the minus strand of NZ_RZRK01000303.1, from coordinate 3,260 downwards.
GATGCCATGTCCATCCGACACACTGCCGCGCTCGCCGCCCTGCTGCTGCTCGGCACCGCCCCGTTCGCACAAGCCGCCGACAAGCCAACCGATCCGCAGATCGCCCACATCGCCTATACGGCCGGGGTCATCGACGTTGAAGCGGCCAAGCTGGCCATCGAAAAATCGAAGACCAAGGAGGTCGTGGATTTCGCCAACGACATGGTGCGCGACCACGAAGCCGTGAACGTGCAGGCGCTCGATCTGGTGAAGAAGCTCAAGGTCACGCCGGAAGACAACGCCACCAGCCAGGCGCTGACCAAAGCTGCGGCGGAGGAGCGGGCCAAGCTCGCCAAACTCGACGGCGCTGCCTTCGACAAGGCCTATGTCGATAACGAGGTCGCCTACCACAAGCAGGTCAACGGCGCGCTCGAAACCCTTTTGATCCCGTCGGCGCAGAATGCCGACCTGAAGGGCCTGCTGGAAACCGGCCTGAAGATTTTCCAGGGCCATGAGCAGCACGCCGAGCACGTCGCCGGCAGGCTCAAGTAAGGACCGGGAGCATGCCGAAACGCTATCTGTGGATTGCGTTGACGCTGGCCGTCGGTACCGTTCCGGCGCGAGCGGAAACCATCCAGGTCATCATCGACAGGCTGGTGTTCTCGCCAGCCACCGTCGAGGCCAAGGTCGGCGACACGATCGAGTGGGTGAACAAGGATGTGTTCGCCCACACGGCCACCGTGAAAGGCGGCTGGGAAGTGATGATCCCGCCGAAGAAATCCGCAAGCCTGACATTGAAGGCCGCGGGACCGGTCGACTATTTCTGCCGCTTTCACCCCAACATGAAAGGCCGTTTGGTGGTGGCGCCCTGATCCAGCGCCAACGAGGCTCGCCTGGCCTCGTCGGGACGCGCGATATGCGTCCACGAGCCGTCATAGCCCGGCTCGCGGCGTGCCATCCAGGCATTCAGCCCTTCGCGCAGATCAGCGGTCGGGGCCATGCGGGCGAACTGCTCGGCCTCGACCAGCAAACCTTCGGCGATGCTCTGGTTGAGGCCGCGGGCCACTGCCGTGAGGATGCCGGCAATCGCCAGATCGGAGTGTCGCAGGATACGCCTGGCCAGGCCGATCGCGGCCGGCATCAATTCGGCATGCGGCACAACCTCGTTGACGAGACCCAACTCAAGCGCCCGCGGCGGCGCAAACCAGTCACCGGTCAACAGCAACTCCAGCGCCCGCTTGCGCCCGGCGAGCCTTGGCAGGCGTTGGGTTCCACCGAAGGTCGGCGGCATTGCGAGGTTGATTTCCGGCTTGGCGAACAAAGCGCGGTCACTGGCGATGGCCAGCGGCACCGCCTCGGTGATTTCGCAACCGCCACCAAAGGCAATGCCGTTGACGGCAGCGATGACGGGTTTGCGAAACGCTTCCAGCCTCGCCGTCAGCCGTTGCCCGCGCATGACGAAATCACGCATCGCGACATCGACGCCGAGCGCCACGCTGGCCGAGAACTCATGAATGTCGCCGCCGGCCGAAAACGCCCGCTCCCCTGCACCGGTCAGAATGACCGCACGAACGCTGTCATCGACTTCAATGTCGTCAAGGATCGCAAGCAGGCGATCGATCAGGGCATAGTTCAAGGCGTTGAGCTTCTCCGGCCGATTGAGGGTGAGGATGGCAATCCCATCCCGGGGTTCCTTGAGGACAAGATCGGTCATTGGCTCTTCCTTCTTCATCATGCTGATGACCGGAAGACTATGCCCCTTTCCGCTTGTGTATATTCACTAGTCGGTATACCTAAGCTCATGCCTGACACGCAAAGTCCTACACGCAAACGTATTGTCGATGCCGCGACCAGGCTCTTCTATGCCGAAGGAATCGGTCGCGTCAGCGTCGATGCCGTCGCCGAGGAAGCGGGTCTCACCAAACGCACGCTCTACTACCATTTCAAGAGTAAGGACGACCTCATCGCCGCCTATCTCGATGGCCGCGACCAACCCAATCTGAAGCGGATGGCCGGCTGGTTCGATGCCGCCGAAGGCGGCGCGGATCGCAAGGTCGAGGCGATCTTCACCAATCTGGCGAGGTCCGCTCGTCACCCGAAATGGAAAGGATGCGGCTTCCTGCGCACGGCCGCCGAACTCGCCTCGATGCCCGGACATCCGGCGGTCAAGGTCGGCGCGCGGCACAAGCTGAATTTCGAAACATGGCTGGCCGGCGCCTTGTCGGACCATGGCGTCGGCGAGCCGCCTGCCTTGGCACGCGAGATCGTGCTTTTGATCGACGGCTGCTTTTCGATCATGCTGATCCACCGCAACCCCGATTACATCGAGGCCGCCGGCCGCGCCGCGGCGACGCTGGTGCGGGCGCGGATTTCAGGCAGCCAGGTCTAAAGCGCGACGCGCTTTAAGCCTTTGGTTTTATGCATGTCGTTGCGCCAAAACCGGGGCCACTTTTGGGCGACATGCATTAGAACCCAAACGCCAGCCATGCGGTGCCGGCGGCCAGCGTTATCAGCGTCAGCGGCAAGCCGACCTTGAAAAAAGCGCCGAACGACAGCGTCGTGCCGGCGGCGCGTGCCTGTTCGGCGACGATCAGATTGGCGACCGAACCCAGCAGCGTGAAATTGCCGGCCAGTGTCGAGCTCATGGCGACGACCAGCCAGGCGCGCTCGGGGTTTTCCAGGCCGGGTATGAAAGGCCGCAGCGCCAGCACGGCCGGGACATTGCTCATGATGTTGGAAAGCACCGCGGTGAATCCGGACAGACGCCAGACATCGTCCAGCCCGAGGTCCTTTGCCGAGGCGATCATGTCTGGCGAAAGAAGCGTCTTTTCGGCGCCGGCGACGACCACGAACAGACCGGCGAACATGAACAGCAGCGGACCGTCGATCTCGCGGTAGATGCGTTCCGGCTTGATCGCCCGGGTAAGCAAGAGGATGGCGCCGCCGATGAGCGCGGCCTTGGCGACAGGCACACCGGCGAAGAAGGCGATTGCCAGCCCGATGCAGACCACCACCGCCTTCAGCACCTGCCCCTTGTGCATGCGGCCACGCGAGACCTCGGGCGTCAGTTGGACCGTTCGGGCGAATTCGGCCCGGTAGACGATGCGGATGATGACAACGACCGCGACGAGGCCGAAAAGGGCGACCGGAGCCAGCGCTGCCGAAAAGGCCGGATAGGAAATGCCCGACAGCGCGCCGATGACCATGTTTTGCGGATTGCCGGTGATGGTGGCGACGCTGCCGCAATTCGACGCGGTGGCGGTGGCGATCAGATAGGGGAT
>NZ_RZRK01000302.1:0-6775 GCF_003997835.1 Mesorhizobium sp. M7A.F.Ca.CA.004.12.1.1 | reverse complement strand
AATACAAGCTGATCATCGACGATTTCGGCGGCTGGGGCCTTTTCCAGCACCTGCTTCAGGCGCTGAAGGCCGTTGGCGACCGCCACGGCGTCGACATCGCCACCATCGCCAGCGCCTGGGTGCTGGAGCAGCCGCAAGTGGCGGCCGTCATCGTCGGCGCCCGCAACCAGGCGCATGCGCTGGCCAATGCAAAGATCATGGACGTTGCGCTCGACGCCGAAGACCGGGCGCGGATTGCCGCTGTCATCGCGCAAGGCACCGGTCTCGAGGGCGACGTCTACACGCTGGAGCGCGACCGTCACGGCCGTCACGGCTCGATCATGCACTACAACCTCAATGCGGGGAAGAAATGAGCGACGAGCCCTCCCTGTTTTCACGCGCCAGCGCCGAAATCATCGACCTGCACCGCTTCTTCGTCGACTGGTTCGTCGCTGCGCGCGCCAACACGGTGGACTTCGGCCGCTTCGAACGCGCCATGGGCAAAGACCTCAGCATGGTGGCGCCGGACGGGCAGATCCTCGACCGCGAAGCGGTCATCGATCATGTCCGCGCAAGCCGCGCTTCCTGCGACGATGGTTTTGCCATTTCGATCGAGGACATCCGGCCCGGCTGGCAGGACGCCGATACCATCGTCGTCCTCTATGTCGAAGCGCAGCTGCGCGCAGGCAAGCACAGCCGCCGCCAGTCCAGTGCCGTCTTCACCACCAGTTCATCGGCGCCCAACGGCGTTGAATGGCGACATCTGCATGAGACCTGGCTGCAGGTGCCGGAACGCTGAACAGGCTCCAGAATTCAAATACAGTCGAGTAACGAAAGGGGAACAACAATGACAAAGACGATACTCCAACTCACCACCGCGCTCGCCCTCGTCACGATGGCGGGTGCTGCGCAAGCCGCCGATTGCAAGATCACCGTCGGCCTCGTCATGGAGCTGACCGGCCCGGCCGGCGAATACGGCCAGGCCGGCGCCAAGTCGGTCGAGATGGCCTTCCGCGACATCAACGGAGCCGGCGGTGTGCGCGGCTGCGATCTCGTCACCGACACGCGCGACAGCCAGAGCCAGGGCAACGTCGCCGTTGACGCCGCCACCCAGCTGGTTCAGGTCAAGAAGGTGCCGGTCATCATCGGCGGCATCATCTCCTCGGTGTCGATCCCGATCCTGACTTCGGTCACCGCACCAGCCAAGATCGTCCAGGTCTCGCCGGCTTCGTCCTCGCCGACGCTGACCGCGCTCGGCCGCGACGGCAAGACCAACGGCATCTTCTTCCGCACCATCACCTCGGATGCGCTGCAGGGCGTCGCCGCCGCCAAATACGCCGTCGACAAGGGTTTCAAGAAGCTGTCGATCATCCATGTCAACAACGATTTCGGCGTCAACATGGTGGCCGAATTCTCACGTGCCTACAAAGCGCTCGGCGGCACCATCGTCTCCGACACGCCCTACAATGAGAAGCAGTCGAGCTATGCCTCGGAAGTCACGGCGGCAATGGCCGGCGAACCGGACGGTCTTTACCTCGTCAGCACGCCGGTCGACGGCGCTACGGTCGCCCGTACCTGGATCTCGCAGGGCGGCGTGCAGAAATTCCTGCTCAATGACGGCATGAACAGCCCTGATTTCATCGAGTCCGTCGGCGCCGACTATCTGAAGGAAGCCTACGGCACGTCCTCCGGCACCAGCCCGACGGCCTCGACGGAGTATTTCACCAAGAACTACAAGGAATTCTCCGGCATCGAACCGACCAATCCGGCGGCCGACCGCTCCTATGACGCCGGCGCGATTGTTGGTCTGGCCATCGCCATTGCCGGTTCTGAGGATCCGGCCAAGATCAAGGATGCGATGTACAAGGCCGTCGATCCGGCCGGCACGCCGATCTTTGCCGGCAAGGAAGAGTTCGCCAAGGCGCTCGGCCTGATCAAGGACGGCAAGCCGATCCGCTATGAAGGTGTCATCGGCCCTGTCGCCTTCGACAAATATGGCGACATCACCGGCCCGTTCCGCCTGTGGAAGATCGTCGACGGCAAGGTGGCAACGGACGGTGAAATGACCACCGACGATGTCAACGCGCTGCAAGCCAAGCTTCAGTAAGACAACTCTCCGGTATCGATCACGATCCATCGTGATCGATACAGGACGATTGTCCTGTTTTACATTGCCGACGGACACGGACGACGTCGCTCAGCGCTTGACCCGAGAAACATCCTCAATCCGGGACGGGTCTTCGACCTCGACCCGACTGCCTTCTGCCGATGACGATCCCGCACAGCCTGACGCATCAGCCGCTTTGCCTTGCCGCTTCGCGGATGGTCTGCAGCAGGATGGAAAAGGCCGGCGAGGGCGCGGTGTCGGTCCGCATGGTCAGGCCGACCGGTCCCTTGGTTTCCTCGGTGTTGACCGGCAGGGCGACGAAGGCGCCGCTGCCGAGTTCATTGGCAACGACGCCAGCCGAAATGATCCAGACGGCATTGCTTTGCCGCAGGAAGGCGCGGCCGAAGGAGTCTGAAACGGTTTCGATCTCGGTTGCCGGCGCCGTCATGCCGTTGGTGATGAACAGGCGGTCGACGAAGGGGCGGATGACCGATTCCCGCGTCGGCATCAGCATCGGGAATTCGTCGAGCCGTGCGAACACATCCTGTCCCGGATCGAGCAGCGGATGTCCGGCTCGCACCACGAACAGCACCGGTTCAGAATAGAGGTGCTCGAAGAAGAAGCCGGTCATGTTTTCCGGCGCCGCCAGCCTTCCGACGACGAGATCGAGCGCTCCGGTGCGCAACTGTTCGAGCAGCACGGCGTTCTCGCCGGTGACGATCTTGATCGCCGCACCTGTGTCCTCCTCGAGGAACAGGCCCATGGCGAGCGGTATCACCCGCGCCGACACTGTCGGCAGCGCACCGATGCGGATCGGGTGCCGGCTGACCGCTCCGTCCTGGCGGACAGAATCGACGCCTTGCTTGAGTGCCGTGATCGCCGTTCCGGCATGGCGAAGAAAGATCTCGCCAATGCGCGTCAGTCGGATGCCACGGCCGTCGCGCTCGACCACCGCAACCCCCAGCGCCCCTTCCAGCTCGCGCAATGTCTTGGTCACTGCCGGCGGGCTGACATGCAGCAAGTCAGCCGCTCGTGCCACGCTTCCCTGCCGCGCGACCTCCAGGAATGCCTGCAAATGGCGGAACCGGATCCGGCTCTCGGACATGAATTAATAACCCATGAGTTAATGAAACGACGCAAAATATCATTTTACCGAACCAAACGCCTTGTGCAATGTGGGGGCGGAGGACCGAAACCGTGCCATTCCTCACCATCGGCGGCATCACGCTGCACCATCGCCACATCAAGGCGAGCGGCAATGCGCGCCCTATCATATTCATCAATTCACTGGGCACCGACTTCCGGATCTGGGACGAAATTGTCTCGGCGCTCGATGGTGAAATGCCGCTGCTGGTCTATGACAAGCGCGGTCACGGGCTGTCCGACATCGGCGACATCAGGTCGATCGACGATCATGTCGATGATCTCTCGGCCCTCATCGATCATTTCGAATTGAGCAAAGTCGTGCTGTGCGGCCTGTCGGTCGGCGGCATGATCGCGCAGGGGCTCTATGCCAGGCGACCTGAAATCGTCGAAGGCCTGATCCTTTGCGACACGGCGCACAAGATCGGCACGACGGACAGCTGGAACACACGCATCGCAACGGTCGAAAGCAAGGGCATCCAGGCGATTGCCGATGGCGTGCTCAAAATGTGGTTCACCCCCGCCTTCCACGCAGCGCGTGTGGCCGAGCTCGACGGCTATAGGAACATGATGACCAGGCAAGCGCTCGCCGGTTACATCGGGACCTGCGCTGCCGTTCGCGATGCCGATTTCACCGATGCCGCACGCCGCATCGCGGTGCCGACACTCTGTGTCGGGGGCGACCAGGATGGCTCGACGCCGCCCGATCTCGTCCGCTCGCTGGCCGAGCTGATCCCCGCCGCGCGCTTCGAGATCATCCGCGACGCCGGACACATTCCTTGCGTCGAACAACCTGAAGCGCTGGTCGCCCTGATCCGCAGTTTTATCGCGTCGCTTGCCCCTGGGACAGCAACCCATGGATGAAGCCCCCGGCGACGCAGCCAGATATCGCAAGGGGCTTGCGGTGCGGCGCTCGGTACTCGGCGACCGGCATGTCGACCGGGCCGAAATCGCCGCCACCGATTTCGACCAGCCTTTCCAGGAGCTGATCACCGAGGCTGCCTGGGGAACCGTGTGGGCGCGGCCGGGCTTCACCAAGCGTGAGCGTTCGATCGTCACGCTGGCGCTGCTGGCCGCACTCGGCCATGATGAGGAGGTCGCCATGCATGTGCGCGCCACCGCCAACACCGGTGCGTCGCGCGACGACATCTGCGAGGCGTTCCTGCATGTCGCCATCTATGCCGGCGTGCCGGCCGCCAACCGTGCCTTCAAGATCGCCAAGGAGGTGTTTTCGGAAATGGACGAGAGCCAGAATGCCCGCTGAGTCCGGCTCGACCCGGAGGCCCGAGACCGGCGCCTTCTTCCAGCGCGACCGGACATGGCATCCGCCGGCTCTGACGCCGAACTATAAAACCTCGGTGCTGCGCTCACCGCAAAAGGCGCCGCTGTCGTTCGACAACACGCTATCGGAGATTGCAGGCCCGGTCTTCGGTCACGCCATGCTCGGCGAACTCGACGCCGACCTGATCCACAATTTCGCCAGGCCCGGCGAGAGCGCGCTCGGTGAGCGCATCCTCGTCTATGGGCGGGTGCTCGACGAACGCGGCGTTGGCGTGCCCGGCGCGCTGCTTGAGTTCTGGCAGGCCAATGCCGGTGGCCGCTATCGCCATAAGAGGGATGGCTATCTGGCGCCACTCGATCCGAATTTTGGCGGTTGTGGCCGAACTATTACAGGCGAGGATGGCTTCTATGCGTTTCGTACCGTCAAGCCCGGTCCCTATCCCTGGCCGAACGGGCCGAACGACTGGCGGCCTTCGCACATCCATTTCTCTGTCTTTGGCCACGGCTTTGCGCAGCGGCTGATCACGCAAATGTATTTCGAGGGCGATCCGCTGATCTGGCGCTGCCCGATCGTGCGCGGCATCCCCGACAAGGCGGCCATTGAGACGCTGATCGCAACGCTCGACATGCAAGCGACGATCCCCTTCGACGCGCGCGCCTACAAGTTCGACATCGTTCTGCGCGGGCGCCGCGCGTCGCGGTTCGAAAACAGGCTGGAGGGCAATTGATGGCCCAGTCGCTCGACCGGCTCAGGGAGAGCCCCTCGCAGACCGCCGGACCCTACGTTCATATCGGGCTGACGCCCAATTTCGGTGGCATCGGCGGCGTCTACCCGACCGACCTCGGCGCGACCATGGTCAACGACAAGACCAAGGGCGAGCGCATCGGCCTGCGCATCCGGGTGCTCGACGGCACCGGCACGCCGCTCAAGGATGCGCTGATCGAGATCTGGCAGGCGGATGCCGACGGGCTCTACAATTCGCCGGCAGAACCGCGCGGCACGGCCGATCCCAACTTCTTCGGCTGGGGCCGTTGCCCGACCGACATGGACACCGGCCTGTGTGCGTTCGAGACGATCAAGCCTGGCCGCGTCCCGTTCAACGATGGTCGCCTGATGGCGCCGCATATCACGCTCTGGATCGTCGCCCGCGGCATCAATCTCGGCCTGCACACAAGACTGTATTTTTCCGATGAGGAAAAGGCCAATGCTGAAGATCCGATCTTTGCGCGGGTCGAGCACCGCCTTCGCGTGCCGACGCTGATCGCCGAGCGCCAAGGCGATATGTATGTCTTCGACGTCCATCTCCAGGGGGAGAAGGAAACGGTCTTCTTCGACAGCTGATGCTCAGGAGGCCTGTGACATGACTGTATCGCCTTTCGACCATCCGCTGCTCTCCGCTCTTCTCGGCGACGAAGAAGCGGCGAGGCATTTTTCCGTCGAGGCGGAAATCGAGGCCATGTTGGCCTTTGAACAGGCGCTGTCGCAAGCGGAGGCCGATAACGGGATAATCTCCAAAGATGCCGAGGCAGCGATCGTGGCGGCGCTTGGCACGTTCCGGCCGAACACGGCTCTGCTGCGAGCCGGGGTCGCCAAAGACGGCGTCATGGTGCCGGAGTTGGTGCGCCAGATCAGGGCGGCGGTCGGCGAACCGCATGGCCAGAAAGTGCATTTCGGCGCGACCAGCCAAGACGTCGTCGACACGGGCCTGATGCTTCGGCTGAAACCCGTCGTCGAGCATCTCGATCTGCTGTTGACCGAAACCGTCATGCGCCTCGCCTCGCTCGAAGAGCGTTTTGGCGGCAGGGCGCTGACCGGCATGACGCGTATGCAGAAGGCGATTCAGATCAAAGTGCATGATCGTGTGGCAGCGTGGCAGGGGCCGCTGCAACGGCACCAGGAAAAGCTGCCGGAACAGTCGAGATGCCTGCTGGTGGTGCAGTTCGGCGGTGCCGCCGGCACACTGGAAAAACTAGGCGACAAAGGGAAAGCGGTGCGCGCAGCCCTGGCCGTCAGGCTTGGTCTTGGCGACGCACCGCAATGGCAGAACCAGCGCGACGCGCTCGCTGATTTTGCCGGTTGGTTATCGCTGCTGACCGGCAGCCTCGGCAAATTCGGCCAGGACATCGCTCTGATGGCGCAAGATGGAACCGAGATCAAACTTTCCGGCGGTGGCGGCTCGTCTACCATGCCTCACAAGCAGAACCCGGTGAAGGCCGAAGCGCTGGTGGCGCTTGCCCGCTTCAACGCCACGCAGCTTGCCGGCC
>NZ_RZRK01000301.1:0-6784 GCF_003997835.1 Mesorhizobium sp. M7A.F.Ca.CA.004.12.1.1 | reverse complement strand
GGCATGGACAAGGAGGAGCCGCTCAACCGGTTCCTGTCGAAGGTGCCGAAAGGCCGCTTCGAGGCGGCGACCGGACCGGCGACTTTGTGCGGCGTCGGCGTCGATATTTCAGACCGCACAGGGCTGACCGAGCGGATTGCGCCGTTTCGTCGCGGGCCACGGCTGGAGGAAACCGCACCGTCCTTCTGGTCGTGACATTGATATAGGCACGCTTAATACCTAACTGCCGGCGACACTGCTCTAGATCGTTGAAAGAGGGGACGACCTCCATGCAGCTCATCGAATTCCTGGCGCCGCATTTTCAATTTGTTTCCGACCCGACGGCTTGGGTCGCGCTGCTGACGCTGATTGTGCTCGAGGTCGTGCTCGGCATCGACAATCTGATCTTCATCTCGATCCTGACCAACAAGCTGCCGGAAGCACAACGGGCCCGTGCCCGCCGGCTCGGCATCTCGGCGGCCCTGATCATGCGGCTGGTGCTGCTGGCCACCATTTCGATCATCGTCCAGCTTACCACGCCGGTGTTCACGGCCTTCGGTCACGGTTTTTCCTGGCGCGACCTGATCCTGATCGCCGGCGGCCTGTTCCTGGTCTGGAAGGCGACCAAGGAGATCCATCACACCGTCGATCCCGACGACCACAAGGATACGATGATGGGCGAGACGCTGCAGATCAGCCTTGCCGGCGCGATCTTCCAGATCCTGCTGCTCGACCTGGTCTTCTCGATCGATTCGATCATCACCGCCGTCGGCATGACCGACGAGATCGCCATCATGTACATCGCCGTGATCGTCGCGGTCACCGTGATGATGCTGGCGGCCGGGCCGCTGGCCAACTTCATCGCCAAGAACCCGAGCATCGTCATGCTGGCGCTGGGCTTCCTTCTGATGATCGGCATGACGCTGATCGCAGACGGCATGGGCTACCATGTGCCCAAGGGCTACATCTATGCGGCGATGGGCTTTTCGGCATTGGTCGAGGGGCTCAACATGCTGGCGCGGCGACGTAAGAAGTCGGGCGGCGGGCATTGAGGCAGACCCAGAATACCTAATGTCCTGGCACGCCCTTCGGGTGACGGTCGCCGATCAGGCCGAGCGTCAGGCCCTGTTCCAGCCACGCCTTGGCGCCGGCCAGCACCAGCGTGAAGCCGCCGGTTGAGCCGACGGCCTCTTTCACCTGCTCGTCGCCATCCCCGGCGAAGCCAAAATTGCGAACCTCGAGAAAGGTCGTCTCGCCAGGCATTTCGGTGAATGTCCAGACCACGGTGGTTGGCGGATCGCTCCATTGCATGACGATCTTTTCATTCGCGACGATCTCGCTGACGTCGACCGTCGTCGAGACGCCGTACATGCGCCACTCCCAGAGGACCTGCTTGCCGCTGTCCAGCCGGCCGCTGCCATGGGTGAACCAGAATTTCGTGGTTATGGCCGGATCGACGATGGCCTCGAATACATCGGCGACAGGCCGCCGGATCAGCATGCCGGCTTCGGCGAATGGTTTTTCGCGGATGTCCATCGGATGCTCCTTTCGGGATTCGGCGCTCACCAGGCGTCCGGTTCGCGCAGCATGTGAATAATGTTGGCAGGGTTGGTGATCCAGCCGCCGCGGAAGCCCTCGCCCAAGGGCTCAATGGCGTCGCAACGCACAACACCGGCCTTGGCGAAATGATCCGCAGCCATGGGGAAATCCTTGGTGAACAGCTCCAGCCACACCTCGGCCTGGCTCATCATCGGCGCCTCATCGATCCACAGGCGGTTGGGGCCAAGCTCGAAGCCGATGGCCGGTGCTTTGTCTGTGAACGGCTTCAGGCCGACGACGTCGCGGTAGAAGGCGATCGTCGCCTCATATTGGTGCGGCGGTACCTTCATGGCGATGTTGATGCCGCCGGTGATTTTCGTGGTCATAGCTGGCTCCGTTGTCGTGTTCGGCTGTTGTCGCCTTTGCTCAGGCTGGTCATGCGAGATTTATCTGCCAGGAGACCCCGAACCTGTCGTTGAGCCATGCGAAACGGCGGCTGAAGCCGTAATTGTCCGGTGGCATCAGGAACGCGCCGTCCTCGCCCAGTGTCTCGACAATCCGGTTCAGCTCTTCTTCTGAGGAACAGTCCACATAGAGCGAGACCGATGGCGTGAACGTGAAGGCGTGGTGCACGGGGCTGTTGAAGACCATGACTTCCAGCCCAGCGATCGACACCCGCGCCAGCTTGACCGTTCCTTGCGGGCCGTCTTCGCCGGGGCCGTAATTCGTGACGTCAAGCACGCTGCTGCCGGGAATGGTCTCGCAATAGAGGGTCATTGCCTCTTCGGCCTTGCCCTCGAACATCAGGAATGGCGTTACTTTCTTCATTGCGGATCTCCATCCTCCCCATAGTCGCTCAGATATTGGTCTCGTTGGCGGGTTCGCCCCTCATCTCGCTGCGATAGTAGCCGTCGCGCAAATTGATGCCGTATTCGACATAGGCCTTCATGCAGGCCAGCATCTGCGACCAGCCCTCGCAATTGAGGTAGGACTTCTTCAGGCCGACCGCGCCTTCCTGCCAACCGCTCTCGGCGATGGTGACGAAGGTGCCGCCATCGTCGAGCGGCTCGAAATTCATCTCGATGCGGGTCTTGTAGGCGGGTTTGCCGTCGGCGTCGGTGGCATCCCAGCGCAGCACGATGCGGCTGTCCTTGACCACTTCGTCGACCTCGACCGGCACCTTGCCCCACCAGACGACGCCGGCGCCAGCTTCCAGCGGGGCGCTGGCGCCGCCGATCGTGGTGAAATAGCCGCTCAGTTTCTTCGGATTGACGACCGCGTCGAAGACGTCGGCGACCGGCTTGCCGATGCGTCCGGAAACACTGAATCCAAGTGACATATCCACAACTCCTTCCCTTGATCGGCCCGACAATATGTTATAAAAACATAACATGTCAACCCAATCGCAAGACGACAATGTTTTCAAGGCGCTGGCGCATCCGCGCCGGCGTGAAATGCTGGATCAGCTGAAGGACGCGCCGAAGACGACCGGCATGCTGTGCGAGGCCTTTCCCGACATCGATCGCTGCACCGTGATGCTGCATCTCAAGGTATTGGAGGAGGCCGACCTGATCGTTGCGCGGCGCGACGGCCGCGAGCGCTGGAACCATCTCAACGCGCTGCCGATCAAGCAGATCCACGACCGGTGGATCAGCCAGTATGCCGGGCATGCCCTCAGCATCATCGACCGGCTGAAGTCGGACCTCGAGGCGTGAACGCTTGCAGCAGCCCATGTCGCGCGTCCCGTGCGTGGTGCGGCTGGACGAATTGAGCCGATTTATCTATAAGCCGGCCATTCCGACAGAGAACGCCGTGCTTCCACGAGTTGCACCTGGGACGCTCTGAAATTTTGAATTCGGGCATTGCGGAAGACGAGGTCAGATCACTTCGCTTCGGGATGCTCTAGCCGAGAAGACGACAGGGGTGCCATGGCTGGCCATTCACAGTTCAAGAACATCATGCACCGCAAGGGCCGCCAGGATGCGGTGCGGTCGAAAATGTTTTCCAAGCTGGCGCGCGAAATCACCGTCGCCGCCAAAAGCGGGACGCCCGATCCATCGATGAACCCTCGCTTGCGGCTGGCGATTCAGAACGCCAAGGCGGTGTCGATGCCGAAGGACAACATCCAGCGCGCCGTCAACAAGGCCTCGATGGGCGATGCCGAGAACTACGAAGCCGTGCGCTATGAGGGCTATGGCCCGGGCGGCGTCGCCGTCATTGTCGAGGCGCTGACCGACAACCGCAACCGTTCGGCATCCAATGTGCGTGCTGCCTTCACCAAGGCCGGCGGCGCGATGGGCGAAACCGGCTCGGTGTCGTTCATGTGGGACCGTGCCGGCGAGATCTACTATCCGGCATCGGCCGGCAGCGCCGACAAGATCATGGATGCGGCGATCGAAGCCGGCGCCGATGATGTCGAGTCCGACGAGGAAGGCCACACCATCTATTGCGGCTTTGAGAACATGGGCGAAGTGTCGAAGGCGCTGGAAGGCGCGCTCGGCGAGGCTGAATCGGTCAAGCCGATCTGGCGGCCGCAAAACAACGTTCCGGTCGATGAGGAGCGGGCACAGTCGCTGATGAAGCTGGTCGCCACGCTCGAGGATGACGACGACGTGCAGAGCGTCTACGCCAACTTCGAAGTCGACGACGAGACCATGGCCAAGCTCAGCGCGGCATGAGCGAAGCTCAGTCCGAAATGAGGGGAGCTATACCCGCCACGAGCGAAAAGCCGTTGCCGGTCATCCGCATCACCTATTGCACGCAGTGTCAGTGGCTGCTGCGCGCCGGCTGGATGGCGCAGGAGCTGCTGTCGACCTTCGGCACGGACCTTGGCGAAGTGACGCTGGTGCCCGGCACCGGCGGCATCTTCACCATTTCCTGCAATGACGTGCTTGTCTGGGATCGCAAGCGCGACGGCGGCTTTCCGGACGCGGCCAAACTGAAGCAACTGGTCCGCGATGTCATTGATCCGGACCGCGACCTCGGCCATTCCGATCGGAAGACAAAGGCATAGGGGTCGCGAGCGCTGCCGTCACTTGCGTCGCCACGCACCGACGGCGGCGCCAATCGCAATACCCACGGCAACGCCCATCGGCAGATCATCCAGAGCGGTGCCGATCGCGGCACCGACACCAACTCCGATGGCCATGCCGAAGGCCATATTTGCGTATTGATCCTTCATCGGTCGCTCCATCCATCGTCGTCAACGCGTGGCGAACCAGAAGGATGCCAGCGCGGCTATGCCGCTGATGGTGCGGACATGGTTCCACATCACCCATTCATTGAGGTAGCGCGACCACAGGCTTGCGCCATTGCTGCTGGCCGGATCGACGGCGGCGAGCGCATCGTTCAGCGGGACGTTGAAGATCATCGTCACCACCACGATGCCGATGAGATACAGCAGGCTGCCGGCAAGCAGCCAGAGCGAACCCGACTGGCTCCAGCCCATCACCGCGCCGATGGCGACAAGGACGCAGACAAGCGCCGTGCCGAACAGGGCGGTCATGAACAGCGGCGTCACCGCGGTGACATTGATCGAATTCATCGCGGCGATACCGCCGGCAGCGGGCATGCGGGCGAGACCCGGCATGACGAAGCTGGAGAAAGCAAAGAAGACGCCACCGACGACGCCTGAGCCGATTGCGGCGATGAAGATGAGGGTGGGGAGAAGCTTCGCGATCATGTCAGTTGCTCCAGATGCCGGTTGCGGCGGTTTGCGTTGCGTAGGCGGAGAAGTCTCTTGGCTGGCGACCAAGCACGCGCTGGACGCCGTCGGTGAGCGACTCGTTGCGGCCGTCGAGCACCTGGGTGAACAGCTCATTGAGCAGCCAGCCGAATTCGGGCGGCAGCTCATGCGCGGCCACTGCGGCAGTGAATTCGTCATGCGAGATCCTGACAAAGCGGATGTCGCGTCCGGCCGCCTTGGCAATCTCGGCGACCGCGTCTGCGAAGCTCAGCAGCCGCGGCCCGGTCAACTCATAGAGCTGGCCGACATGGCCTGGCTCCGTCAGCACGGCAAAGGCGGCGTCGGCGATGTCGTCGGCATCGACAAAGGGCTCGCCGACATTGCCGATCGGCAACGCCACTTCGCCTTCAGCCAGGGACCCGGTGAAGAAGCCTTCGCTGAAGTTCTGCGAGAACCAAGCGCAGCGCAGGATGGTCCAGTCGGCGCCCGAGGCCTTCAGCATCTCTTCGGCGCGCTGGGCTTCCGTTTCGCCGCGCCCCGACAGCAGCACCAGTCGGGTGACACCGTTTTGCACCGCGAGCCTGGCGAAGGCGTCGACGGTTTCAGCGGCGCCCGGCACGGCGATGTCGGGATAGTAGCTGATGTAGAGGGCGCTGACGCCTTGCATTGCCGGTCCCCAGGTCGCTGGGACTTCCCAGTCGAAGCGCGGTGTACCGGAGCGCGAGCCGATCCGCACCGGCAGGTCGTGCGCCGTCAGCCGCTCGGCGAGACGGCGGCCGGTCTTGCCGGTGCCGCCGAGGATCAGAATTGGTTTGGTTGTCGGGTCAGTCATAACCGTTTCCTCTGTTTAAAATATGAATAATACTCACGTTTGCAAAATGTGATAAACCCTCGTATTTTGCGAGTCAAGCGATTTTGCTGGCATTGGAGTCAGTCATGGAAGACACGGCCGCGCCGGTTTCCCCGCGGGAGCAGATTGCTTCGCCGCGCCGGGCGCCCAGCCAGCAGCGCAGCCGCGAGCGGGTCGAGCGCATGCTGACTGCCGCCTCAGCGCTGATCGCCGAGCAAGGCAGCGACGCCATGCGCATGGGAGAGGTGGCGGAACGGGCCGGGGTGTCGATCGGGTCGCTCTACCAGTTCTTTCCGGACAAGCGGGCGATCATCTGGGCGCTGGCCGAGCGCTACACCGCCGAAAGCCAGTCCTGCATTTCGGCAGCACTGGCTGGTGTCAGGGACGCCGAAGGCCTGCAGTCCGCGTTTTCAGAGTTGGTCGACATCTATTACCGGCTGTTCCTGGCCGAACCGGTGATGCGCGACATCTGGTCGGGCACGCAAGCCGACAAGGCGCTGCGCCAGCTCGAACTCGCCGACAGCCGGGCCAATGCCGAGTTTCTAACCGCGGTGCTGAAACGGCTGCGGCCGGCAGCCGATCCGGTGGCGTTGGAAACGACGGCGTTCCTCATCTGGCAGATGGGCGAAGCCGCCATGCGGCTGGCGATCTCGGTTGAGCGCCAAGAGGGCGACAGGCTGGTCGCGGCCTACAAGCGCATGGCGCTGAGGGAATTGCTGGCCGAGTAGCAA
>NZ_RZRK01000300.1:0-6788 GCF_003997835.1 Mesorhizobium sp. M7A.F.Ca.CA.004.12.1.1 | reverse complement strand
GTTCCAGCTCCTGGCTGGCCAGGGCGATGTGCCGGCACCACTGGCCGGCGTCGATCCCGTCGAGCGGCGATCCATCGACGAGGATGCTGCCGGCGTCCGGTTCGACGAAGCGGCACAGGAGATTGACGATCGTCGTCTTGCCGGCGCCCGAGCGGCCGATCAGCGCCGTCGAGCGGCCACCGCGGATTTCGATTGTCGCCGCATGCAGCACCACCTCGCGCCGGTCCGTGCCGGAATAGGTGAACGTCACATCGTCGAACTTGATGCCCTGGCGCAGGCCGTGGAACGGCCCGTCGCCTTGCGGCGGTTGCGGCTTGCCGGTGGGATCCAGCAGCCATGTCACCTCTTCGAGCGATCCGCTCAGGCCCTGCAGCTGGCTCCACGACCCCTGGAGGGCCCGCATGTGCGGCTGCAGCCTGTAGAGCAGGATGACGAAGGCGATGATCAGCGGGAAACTCACCTGCGCCAGCCAGGCGCCGATCACCACCGCCAGGAACAGCATGGCGTGGAGAACCTCCGTCAACGGCGGCAGCGCTCCCTGGCGCACGAGCAGCGCGAAGGAGGCGCGGCGAACCGCATCGGACGCCGTGTCGAAGATCGCCTTCTCCCGGTTCTCCTGCCCGAAGATGCGGATCAGCCGTCCGGCATGCACAAGGTGAAGCATCTGCGAGGCGAGGTGGCCGTTGCGCGAAGCGACGCTGCGGCTGGGCTCCTTCAGATTGGCCGAAAGGATGGCGTGCGCGATCTGGACGAGCGCCAGTCCGAGCGTGACCAGAAGCGTCATGCGCCACGAAAGCAACAACAGGAAAGCCAGGAGGATGATGGCGGCCGATGCGCTGACGATGGCCGACAGCATGATCTGGATCGCATCGGAGGCCCGCCAGGATTCGTTGGAGATGATGTTGAGCAGGCGTCCGGGGCTTTGCCGCAGGAAGAACGGGTAGCCGACCCGCAACAGCTGCTCCGACAAGGCGCTGCGGATGGAATGGCTTGCCTTGCCGGAGATGAAGGTCGTCAGCAGCGTGTTGGCGAAGGCGAAGACGTTCTTCAGGACGATCGAGCCGAGGATGGCGACCGAAATGACCACAAGCCGGTCGCGCTCGCTCAGGCCCGATCCGACATGCTGGAGGGCAGCGGAGAAGCCGTCCATGCCGGCCGCATCCCCATGTCCCATGATGATGCCCAGCAACGGGATGATCAGGCCAATGCCGAACCCTTCGAGGACGGCGCTGACCAGGCCGAGTACCACCACCGCCGGAAGCAGGCGCAGTTGCCGCTTTCCGAACGCCCGGAACAGCATCGGCAGGCTTGGCGGCAGCATCGGCATTATAGCGTTTCACCTCGCCTGGGCATTGGCTTGCTGATCTTGCCGCACCGGCTCGGCCCGCGGCCGTCTGGCCAGCAGGAGAACCGCGAACCTGGCCGCGCCGAGCAAATTCATGGCGACGATCGGCCAGTGCGGCAGGTTGAGTTCACGATCGAAGGCGGGTCCTCCCGCCAATTCCCTGATAGCCCCTCTTGCGGCCCAGTAGAAATGGCGAAGCAGCCAGGGCGCGTGGCGAACATGCTTCAGGCAGAGCCCGCCATTGCCCAGGCTGTAGTCGCGGTGCAGCTTTTCGATGGCTTTGC
Source organism: Mesorhizobium sp. M7A.F.Ca.CA.004.12.1.1 (assembly GCF_003997835.1). Lineage (NCBI taxonomy): Bacteria > Pseudomonadati > Pseudomonadota > Alphaproteobacteria > Hyphomicrobiales > Phyllobacteriaceae > Mesorhizobium > Mesorhizobium sp. M7A.F.Ca.CA.004.12.1.1. Next base: position 5,159 of record NZ_RZRK01000300.1, on the reverse strand, counting down.
GATCCCGCCGGCCGTGATGATGGAATATCGTCATATCAGGCACATACTCGACCGCGATGCCGAGCAGCATCGCGCGCACGAGGTAATCGGTATCCTCTGCCGACCGCAATGGTCCGCCGGCGCCGAAGCGTTCGTCGAAATAGCCGATGCGGGCCGCGACATCGCGGTGCATCGTCATGTTGCAGCCCAGCACGAAACCGCCGGGATGAACATCCGGCGTCAGCCGCTCGCGCGCCCACGACCGCTTGATGGTGAACGGCAAATCCCTGGCATCGCCAAGCTCGACACGTCCGCCCCGGATGAGCCATTGTTCCCCGGACGCATAGTGTCGCTCCAGATCGCGCAGATAGTCGCGATGGACCGCGCAGTCATCGTCGACGAAGACCAGCACACGGCCGCGCGCGCGCCGCAGCCCGGCGTTTCGCGCGGCCGCCAGTCCGGGGCGCGGCTCGCAGACGGGCGTGAACGGAATGTCCGATGCAGCGGCGATGCTGGCCAGGCGTTCGGCCGTGCGGTCGCTCGAACCGTTGTCGACGACCACGAGTTCGGCGGCGAATCCGGCATGTGCGCGGCAAGCGGCTTGCACCGACTTGATGCAGGCATCGAGCACCGCGACGCGGTTGCGGGTGCAGATGATGAAGCTGACTTCCGGCGCCGATCGGTCACGGCCGCGACCGGTCGGGGCAGGGTCAAGCGCCGTCGAACGATCGCGCTGCAGAGCTTGGTGGGCTTTGACGATCATGCCTTTAACTCAACCGATGAGACGCCAGAACCGCCGCGGCGGGCGCGGATTTGAAGAAGTACGCCATGGCATCGGCTTGTCTGGCGGCCGACAGCGAGGCGAGGCTGAGCCAGGGCGCCCAGGCGCCGGGCCGCAGCGCATATTGCTCGCGGCGCCGGATGGCGTTCCATTTCGCGGTCCGCGTCAGCAATTCATGCGTCAGCGCCGGCTGCTTTTCGTCGGCGACGAGCTGGTAGAGGAAATAGAACAGGTTCAGCGCGCCAGCCTCGAAGCTCGGCCGCGTCGCCGCCGGCAGCGAGCGGATTTCCTCCTCCAGCGCGACGATGAAGCTGGCCGCACGGGCGACCGTGTCGTGGCTGACCGCATCGCCGATGTCGCGCAGGTCCCGCGTGGCCTGCGCCAGGCCCTCGCGCTCAAGGTTCTCGGCCACGATGCGCAAATGCGTCCTGCGCATCTCCTTGACGTGCCGGCTGGTCACGCTTGCCTCATGGACGCGGTAGACGACCAGGTTTTCGGGCATCATGGCTGCCGGGTAACGGCCGGCCAGCCGCCTGAAAAGATCGAAATCCTCGGCGTGCCTGTAGATCGGGTCGTAGTGGAGAACGCTGTCGTCGATGACCTTCCTGTTGTAGACGACCGTCGGGTGCATGAAGATCGTGAAGAACATCGCCAATACAGGGATGCGGCCGAATTTGAACACCGGATCGGGCCTGCCGATGGCGATGCGGCCGCGGATCAACATGTCGACGCCGGCGCCGCAGAAGCCCAGTTCGGGCCGCCGCTCGAACAGCGCCACCTGGCGCGACAGACGCCAGGGATAGGCGACGTCGTCGGCATCCATCCGTGCGACCAGTTCGCCCCGGGCGAGCGCCAGCCCTTCGTTGAGCGTCGCGACGAGGCCGCGGTTTTCGCGCGAGACGATCGAAATGCGGCTATCGGCCTTTTGGCATCGCTCGAGTATCTCGAGCGAATTGTCGGTCGAGCCGTCATCGATCGCGATGATCTCCAGGCGACTGTGATCCTGCCGCAGGACGCTTCCCAGCGCGGCGGCGAGATAGGGGCCGGCATTGTAGACCGGCAACAGGACGGAGACGAGCGGCGCGGCGGTCATCGTCTTGCATCCGTGCGCTGGAGTTCGAGCGCCGGTGTGCGGCCATCGGGCGGTCCGACGGCCGCCGTCGCGAGCCAGCCATCATGGCTGCCCTGTGCAGAGCGGGTGCGCGCGACATAGGGGAAGTAGCGCTTCAGGCTGTTGAGCGGCCTCTCGAAAACCACCCAGGAAATCCAGGCGGCGACAATCGTGGCGGCGCCCGCGACCAGGAATCGCCCTGGCCCTTGCTCCGAGACGTTGAGTGGAATCCAGGGCTGCGCCTTGACTGCGAGCGACAGCAATATCGGATGATAGAGATAGACGCCGTAGCTGATGCGGCCGAGGCCAAGCAGCGGCGGCACTTCGGCAAGCCTGCCCAGGATGCCGCCAAGGCCGCGCGAACAGGCTGCCACGATGACCATCAGCGGCACCAGGGGCAGGACTTCCCGCAGCAGCCAGCGGGCCCATTCCAGTGTCGGATCGGCGGGCTCCGGGACTAACCACTCGATGACAAGGAATGCGGCCGCGAAGGCAGGCCAGCCCAGCCGCATCCAGTGCGGCAGGCCGGCGCCCCTAAAATGCCAGCAGGCAAGCAGCGCGCCCGACGCCAGCGCATCCATGGATGCCGGCGGCAGCAGGTCGCGCGTCAGCGTCGGCGTGGCGGTGATCGGCCAATAGAAGCGATAGGCCAGCGACAGCGCGATGACGGCGATGCAGATGGCCTCGAAGCGGCGGCGTGGGGCCAGCAGGACGACCAGCGGCCAGGCAAGATAGAACTGCTCCTCGATGCTCAGGCTCCAGAAATGGCCCAGCACCCAAGGGTTCCAGTTATTGTGCAGCGCATACCAGAAGTTCGACAGATAAAGCGCATGCCAGACCAGCGACCCCCTGGACTGATCCAGGTCGACCAGCCAGACGAAACCCAGGACGGCAAAATAGGGCGGGAATATCCGCAACATCCGCCGGATGTAGAAGGAGCGCAGCGCCGGGCCGGTTTCGAATTCGGTGGCCGAGCGCGCCTCCAGGAGCAGGCGCGTGATCAGGAAGCCGCTCAGCACGAAGAACAGCCGCACACCGATATGGCCCCAGAACGAAGGTCCCTCCGCGAAGAAATGGGAATACAACACCATCGTTACGGCGATAGCTCTCAACGCATCAAGTTGGATGTCACGGGCGCTTCCCATCAGCGGCTTCCGCCGGCGTGATATCCGCGATGAGGCCGCCAGCCGGCCGCTTCGAGCGGCAGGCTAAGGCGGACGAGACCCGCCAAGGCACCCGCAAATCCGCGCATTGCGAGCACGGCCGGGCCGGGCTCGAAATCGACGGACGGACAACTCAAGCTGGTCAACCTGGCGGAATCCTCCACGGCGTATGTCCAGTCGCAAACGAGTCCCCCCAGGACATCGTTCGGCTACGGCATTGTGCAGCGCAACACAAAATATCTACCCGGCTGAAATACTTATGTGAGCAAGTGCTAAAAATTGACAAAACCGGCCGGTTCTCGCCATTTCTGGCGAGTTTCCTCAGAATTAAACCTTGGCGTTTAAATTGTGCCGATATTCCCGCCCCGGTTGATTGAGGGGAGCTCTTGGCTTGAGAGCCTAGTTCTTTGTGAAGTCGCAAGAAATTTTGGAATCTATAGTTTGGCTATATGGGTTCGGTCCTGGCTCCGTGGAGATATGATTTGGAACATTGGCTTTGCGCGGTGCAGCATCGTCTCTGTTTTTTCGTCAACGCCGATTACTCGGCTGACCGCTAACCGTTACACCGCGTCGAACACCACCGTCTGTTCCAGCCCGCCGCCCGGGCGGTTTTCCAGCGTTACCGTGCCCCCGTAGCGCTCGATGATCTCCTTGGCGATGGCGAGGCCAAGACCGGCTCCGGGGACGGATTGCAGGCGGCCGGGGTTGACGCGGAAGAAGGGCTCGAACGCCTTGTTCAGGAGTTCCGTGGGTATGCCCGGGCCATGGTCAGATATGGTCAGCACGGCGCGATTGTCGGCTGCGGCCAGGTCGATGCGGCACGCCTTGCCATGGGTGGCGGCGTTGACGATCAGGTTGCGCAAGGCGCGGCGCAGGCCAAGCGCGCCGGCCCGCACGCAAACCTTGTCCAGGTGCCCGATCGACACGGCATGGCCGAGCGATGCCATCTCGGCTTCGATATCGCGCACCGTCTTTGCCAGGTCGACCGGTTCGACGGCGTCCTGGTTCACCTCTTCGCGCACCAGACGGATGGCGCTGTCGGCGATGCGGTCGAGTTCGTCGAGGTCGTGAAGCCATTTGTCGCGTTCGTCGTCGAGGAATTCGGCGCGCAGCCGCATGCGCGTCATCGGCGTTCGCAGATCATGGCCGGCGGCGGCGACCAGCCGCATGCGGCTTTCCATGGCGGTCCGCAGCCGCGACGAGAGTTGGTTCAGCGCATGCGCGGTGGCCTTGACCTCGGCCGAGCCCACTTCCGGCACCGCCGCCAGCACGCCGTCCGATCCGATCTTGGAGACGGCGGCCTCCAGCATCTCGAGCGGGCGGATCAGCACCGAGGTGAAATAGACCGACACCGCCGTGGCGCCGGCGACGATCAGCGAGATCCAGCCGGCCAGAACCAGCCATTCGCGACGCGGCGGCTTGAGGTGCGGCACCTCCATGATCGCCCAGCGGCTGTCAGGCAGGTGCATCGATGCGATCTGGCCGGGTTCGTCCGCCTTCTCGTTGACGACCGCCGGAAAGTCGAGGCCACGGCGGTGCAGGATGTCATTGAGCATCGCCGTTTCCGCACGAGCCATCTTGCCGCCCGCCGGATGGTCGGCGAATTGCACCCGCAGGACGTCGGGGACCGGCCCCGGCAAAAGCCGCACCACCAGTTCCATCTGTTGGGCAATCCAGGGCACGGTCAGTTCCGGCGGCGGTCCGCCGCCGCGCACGCTGATGACGGCGGCCGTCGCCAGGCCGACGACGCCGACGATCGAGGCGACCAGCAGCAGGATGAGACGGCGGCGCAGCGAATTCACGCCTGGCTCTCCACGGTCTCGACGCGCGCGGTGAGCTGGTAGCCGCCATTGCGCACGGTCTTGAACAGCGGCCCGTCGCCGGTGTCGGAAAATTTGCGGCGTAGCCGGCTCACCAGCACATCGACCGAACGCTCGAGCGGGTCGCGCTCGCGGCCTTGCGTCAGGTCGAGAAGCTGGTCACGCGACAAAAGCCGGCCGGGGCGGTCGAGAAACACCTGCAAGAGGTCGAACTCTGCGCCCGTAAGGTCGACGGCCACGCCTTGCGCGTCCGTCACCTTGCGGGTGTCCGGCTCCAGCCTGTAGCCGGCGAAGCGGTACGTACG
>NZ_RZRK01000002.1:0-32328 GCF_003997835.1 Mesorhizobium sp. M7A.F.Ca.CA.004.12.1.1 | reverse complement strand
GCCATGTAGAGCTCATAGGGCGCCGGCTCGCTGATGACGAAGCCCGACAGCAGAATGCCGAGGAAGACCGCGCCCGACGAAATCAGCGCGACCAGCTTGGCGTTGACCGCCGCGCGCGGCAGATCATGGCTGATCGCACTCAATAGGCGTTTTCCGTATTGAGCAGCCGGAGCGGCGTCAGGAACAGGATCCGCAAATCGAACAGCAGCGACCAGTTCTCGATGTAGTAGAGATCATACTCGGTCCGCATGCGGATCTTCTCGTTGGTGTCCATCTCGCCGCGCCAGCCATTGATCTGCGCCCAGCCTGTGACGCCGGGCTTGACCTTGTGGCGGGCGAAATAGCCGTCGACGACCTCGTTGTAGAGCAGGTTGTGCGATTGCGCCGCGATGGCATGCGGACGCGGGCCGACCAGCGACAGCGAACCGAGCAGCGAGTTGAAGAACTGCGGCAGCTCGTCGATCGAGGTCTTGCGGATGAAGCGGCCGACGCGGGTGACGCGAGGATCGTTCTTGGTCACCGTCTGCTTGGCGGTCGGGTCGGCCTTGTCCGTATACATCGAACGGAACTTGTAGACCTCGATGATCTCGTTGTTGAAGCCGTGCCGCTTCTGATGGAACAGCACCGGCCCCTTGCTGTCGAGCTTGATGGCGATGGCGGTCGCCAGCATGACCGGCGAGAACACGACGATGCCGATCAGGCTGAAGACGATGTCGAAGGCGCGTTTGGCGACCGAATCCCAGTCGTTGATCGGCTTGTCGAAGATGTCGAGCATCGGCACCGCGCCGATGTAGGAATAGGCGCGCGGGCGAAACTGCAGCGCGTTGGAATGTGCCGACAGCCGGATGTCGACCGGCAGCACCCACAGCTTCTTCAGCAGCTGCAGCACCCGCGATTCGGCGGTCAGCGGCAGCGATACGATCAGCATGTCGATGCGGGCGATGCGGGCGAACTCGATCAGTTCCGAAATGGTGCCGAGCTTGGGGTAGCCGGCGACGATGGGCGGCGAGCGCTTGTCGCCGCGATCGTCGAAGATGCCGCAGATGCGGATATCGTTGTAGGGCTGCTTTTCGACCGAGCGGATCAGGATTTCCGCCGCCTTGCCGCCGCCGACGATGACGGCGCGCCGCTCCATGCGGCCATCGCGCGCCCAGGCCCGGATCAGCTTCGACATCACCAGCCTGAGGCCGAAGATGAGAACGAAGCCGATGACGAACCAACTGCCGAACAATAGGCGCGAATAGTCCTGCGACATCTTCATGACGAATGCCGTCAGCGCCATCAGGGCGAATGTGCCGGCCCAGACCAGCAGCACGCGGCCGAAGTTGGCGATGGGCCGCATCAGGGCGACGATCTGGTAGCAGTCGGTGACGTCGAGCAGCACCACGGCAAGGAACGAGCCGGCTGCGATCGTCACCGGATATTGCCAGGCGAGATAGTTGAAGAAACCGACATAGTGGAAATAGACGGCGAGCCCGGACAGGAACAGCAAGCCGAATTCGACCATGCGCAGGACACCGCTGACCATGATCGGCGACATCGTATCGCGCCGGTATTGCGAGGCGACCTGGCGGGCGACATCGTTCATGCCGCTTGGCGTGTCGCCGTCGGCCGGGCCGTCGAATTTACGCACCGCCTCTGCTGAAAAGCGGCGCGCGGGGTCGATCTCGTTCATGAGGGCTTTCCGCAAACTTCCCCATGGTCATAGCAAAAGAGAGCTAAGAAACCCTTGAAACAACGTATGGCTTTGGAACGGCTTGGCCCTGTGCCTACCTGTCGAGCGCGGCGAAATAGGCCTTCTCGATGTCGGCGGCCATCACATCGGCGCCGAAGCGTGCCTTGAGGTTGGCGCTATCGGGCATCAGGTCGCGATAGGCGACCGGGTCGGCCAGCGCCTGGCTCATCCTGTCGGCGAGCTCGATCGGGTCAGGTCGGATCAGGGCAGGGGAACCGGTGTCGAATATCTCCGGGATGCCGCCGACCGCGGTTGCGATCATCGGCTTTCCCGCGGCAAGCGTTTCCAGGACGATATAGGGCATGGCTTCGGCGCGCGAGGGAACGATGATAAGCGCGGCAAGGGCAAAGGCCTCCCTGGCCGGCATCGGCGGCAGGAAGCGGACATGGCGCTCGAGCCCGAGGCGTTTCACTTGCCCGTGGTAACGCGCAAGGTCGTCGCCGTCGCCGACCATCACCGCGGTCAGTGCGCGGCCGAACTGTGGGCCGGCGAGGGCCAATGCGTCGATGAAGATATCCGGTCCCTTCAGGTCGCGCATCATGCCGATATAAAGCAGGTCGGCTGCGTCCGGCTCGGTGATCACCGGCTCGAATTCAGTGGCGCGCAGGCCGTTATAGACGAGGGTGTTGGGAATGGGCGGCTCGCCAACCTTGTGGCGATAGGTCCGCCGCTCATAGTCCGAGACAAACAGCAGATAGTCGGTGAAGCGAGCCATGAAGCGCTCGAGCGCGAAGAACAGCTTTCCGATGACCGTGCTCTCGTCATAGTGGAGCGAGCCGCCATGCGGCGAATAAAGGCGGGCTACGCGAGACCTTGATACCCGCAACAAAGAGCCGAACAGACGGGCATAGGCGCCACCCTTGGCGCCGTGCCCATGCAGTACGTCCGGCCGCAATTCCTTGATGATCCTGTATGTGCGCCAAGCCGAGGCAAGGTCGCCGGGACCGACATGGCGCTGCATCGGCGTGCGATGAATGCCGAGCGCCAGCATGCCCTTCATCTGCTCGAACAAATGTTCCTCGAACGCGCCGCCCGTCGTCGAATCGCAGACGATGCCGACCGAATGCCCGGCGGCGACCTGCGCCTCGGCCAGGTCGCGCACATGCCGGAAAATTCCTCCGACGGGTGAGCGAAAGCAATGGACGATCCTGAGCCTGTCCGCCACGTGGTGTCTGTCAGAACAGACGTTCGCGGACGTAGACCGTATCGCCCGGCAGCAGCGGGTCGGAGGTGACCACGCGGCCGGTCATCACCTTGCCGTTGATGTCGCGGGTGATGTCGACGCTTTCCTGGTTGGCGCGCGGCGTAAAGCCGCCGGCAATGGCGATCGCCTTCTGCACCGTCAGGCCGGGAACATAGGAATATTGGCCGGCGGCACCCACTTCGCCCATGACGAAGATCGGCCGGTAGCGGTCGATCTCGACCGAAACGTCGGGATCGCGCAGATAGCCTTGCCGCAATTTGTCGGCGATCTCCTTTTCCATCTGCTGCGCGGTGTGGCCGCGCGCCGGTATGGCGCCGACAAGCGGGAAGGAGAGATAGCCGGATTGATCGACACTGTAGGTGTTGGTCAGCCCGTCCTGCTCGAACACGGTCACGCGGACGCGGTCGCCGGCGCCAAGACGGTAGGGCTGATCGAGCACCTCATGGAAGGCGGCCGGCGTCGGCCGGTAGCTGGAACAGCCAGCCAGCATCGATACGGCAAGCAGCGCGCGAAACAGGGAAGCAGTGCTTTTCATGACCGGACAAGTACCTTCGACTGGGCCGCTGCGGCGTCGCAGCAAACATCAGGGATCGAGGCCCGTTATCATCCTGTTAGGGTTAATGGCCGGTAAAGGGAGCGGCCGACACGTGGCGCATCGGCAAGAGTTTTTGTGATTCTTGGCGGTTTTGTTTGCCGCCCGCCAGTAAACCCTAACGGAAACTTACCACGATCTTAACGGCTGAGTTACCATAGTTGTTTACGGTGCGTGCTGACCCAGTATCGGAGTAGGGATGCATGTCCGTTCAGTCCGCGGCCGCAGATGTCGATGTCGATCTCAGGCAGCTCTTCGCCAGTCTGGCGAGGAACTGGCTGCGTATAGTCCTCGTCGTCCTGTTGGCAACCGGGCTGGCCTTCGCTTTCGCCTCGCTGGCAACCCGGCACTACAAGGCCGAGACGCAGGTGGAGATCGCGCCGCGCGAATCCATCTACACGCGGCCGGCCAGCAACAACAATGACACCGACAAGCCTATTCTCGACGAACAGGGCGTCGCCACCCAGGTCCAGATCATTTCCTCCAACGAAATCCTCAAGCAGGTCTCGCAAAAGCTTGGTCTGGAAAAACTGCCCGAGTTCAATGAAGCGCTCGACATGTCGGCGGTGAGCCGCGCTCTGGTCCTGGTCGGGCTGAAAAGCGACCCGATGGAAATTCCGACGGAAGAGCGCGTGCTCAAGAAAATGCACGAGAAGCTCAACGTCTATGGCGTCGAGAAGACCCGCATCATTGCCGTCGAGTTCTCATCGGAAGATCCCAAGCTCGCGGCCGCCGTACCGGACGCCATCGCCGCCGCCTATATAGCGGGGCAAGGGGCGGCCAAGCTCGAATCGAACAGCGCCGCGGCAGACTTCCTGGCGCCCGAGATCGCCGACCTGCAGCGGCAGGTCAAGGATGCCGAGGCGAAGGTCGCCGCCTATCGCGCCCAGTCCGATCTCCTGATGGGTGGCAACAATTCGGTGCTGGCCACCCAGCAGCTTTCGGAACTGTCGAGCGAACTGTCGAAAGTGCGCGCCAACCGCGCCGCGGCCGAAGCGACCGCCGACGGTGTGCGCAGGGCGCTGCAGAATGGCGGTTCGCTGGATGCCGTGCCGGAGGTTCTGTCGTCGGACCTGATCCAGCGCTTGCGTGAGCGACAGGTCGAATTGCGCTCCAACATCGCCGATCTGTCGACGACCCTGCTTGGCAATCATCCGCGCATTCGCGCGCTGAAATCGCAACTGTCCGATCTCGACGCACAGATTCGCAGCGAGGCCCAGAAGATCATGAAAGGCCTGTTGATGCAGGCCGAGACGGCAAAGGCCCGCGAGAACCAGCTTGTCGCCGACGTCAACACATTGAAAGCCGCTTCGGCGCAGGCCGGCGAACAACAGGTCGATCTCGACGCACTGCAGCGCGACGCGACCGCCAAGCGACAGCAACTCGAACTGTACCTGACCAACTACCGCGAAGCCGCTTCGCGCCAGGATCGCAACTATCTGCCGGTCGACGCGCGGATCGCCTCGAAGGCTTCGGTTCCCTCCGAGGCCTACTTCCCGAAGGTCGGGCCGATCGTCGGCGCGGCTTTCGCCGCATCGCTGCTGATCATGGCCATCGTGACGCTTCTGCGGGAGCTGTTTTCAGGTCGCGCGATGCGACCGGCGAGCGGTTCCCGTTTTGAACGGATCGATGAGGTCGCGATGCCCCATGTGGCGCAGGCGCCGGTCGCCAAGCCATTTGTCCGCCACGAGCCTGCCGTCCTGCAGGACTCCTTGGTTGGCCAGGAGCTGCCTGAACGTGCGGATGAAGCGGAGCCCTATGCCGCCGCGATGCCGGCCATGGCCGAGGCACCGGATGTGGTCGCAATGCCCGATACGACGGCGACAGAGCAGACGGCTGTCGAGCCCGAACCGGCGCGTTCCACCCTGGGCGAGATCGATATCGAGAAGGCTGCCGAAAAGCTGATCTCCAGCGGTGCGGCGCGCGCCATATTCGTCTCGCCGGAAGGCGACGAGGCGGCTGCATCCGCGATCCTGGTGGCGCGCGAGGTCGCCGACGCCGGGCTGCGCGTGCTGTTGCTGGACCTCACCGCGTCGGGGGCCGCCTCGCGGCCGATGCTGGACAGCGGGCTTTTCCCCGGCATCACCAACCTGCTCGCTTCGGAAGCGCAGTTCAGTGACGTCATCCATGCCGATCTCTACTCGGACTGTCACGTCATCCCGGTCGGAACCGCCGATCCGGTTCGTGCCATGCGTGCCGCCGACCGGCTGCCGATCATCATGCAGTCGCTGACGACAGCCTACGACCTGGTCGTGGTCGAGTGCGGACCGGCCGACGCACAAGGCATCGGCCGCCTGACCGGCGATGCCACCGAGGTCTTTCTCTCCATGCTGGAGGCCGACGATGAGGTGACGCAGGCTGCGGTCAAGCTGATCGAGAACGGCTACCCCGACCTGACGCTGGTGACGCCGCTCGGCCACGAACCGCCCGGCAATCCGGTGCCGAGAAGGCGCACTGCCGCTGCCTGAGGGGAGCCCCGGATCGCCGGCGGGGCCGTTCTGCGGTTCGCCCGATCTATCCCAGTTCAAGCGTCGTTACGCCGAACACCCTTCGCAGGTCCAATTCCGGGGCAGGCCCCTTGTACATGCGCGTGGTGGTGAAGGTCGGCGCAAAGCCGGCCGCATCGAGCGCAGTTATGAAGCCGGCGTTATCGGCGGGGACGTCGATGTGCAGCTCGCCGCCCTCGCAGGCACCGGCCAGCCCCTCCAGGAGTTGCAAAGCGATCTCCGTGTCGTCGGCAAACAGCGGGCCGATCTTGAAGCCGGATCGACAGCGGCGCGCCACGCCAAAACCGGTCACGCCGCGCGAACCGATCGCCGCTAGCCCATGATGCGGCTCCTGCAGCCATCGCTTCAGAAAGGTGCCTCGGGGCGCCGGAAAGCAATGGGCGTCATAGGCGACGATGCCGGACAGGAGCTGCGTCGTAATCATCCGCAACCCATCGGCCCTGACCGGCTGGCCTGCCATGCGCCCGGTGAAGCGGATGGTCTCATAGGCCGGCGCGAAGCCCTTGCGCCGGTAATTGGCCTGCTGCTCGGCGACGCCGTCGAGGCCGACAGTCCGGCCCGAGAGCCTTTTCATGCCGGCGTCCCACACGGCCTTGCCGTAGCTCATGCCGCGCATGTCAGGCCGGCAGATGTAGAGGCCGATGAAACCGAATTCGCTTCCATAGGCCACGGCCGAAATTGCCGCGACCATGTCGTCGCCGACAAAGGCGCCGATGAAGCCTTCGGGGTCCGCGGCCTGGAACATCGCCGGGTCTTCATGACCTGGGTTCCAGCCTTCCGCGGCCGCCCAGTCGACGAGAAGCGCCAGTTCCTGCAGGGACAGTGTGCGGATGATCGGCTTCATGGCGTCAGCTATCTTCTTCCGCGGGCGCTGCCTGGCCGGCGGCTTTGCGGCGCAGCACTTTGGTCAGCTTCCAGATCGTCGGGCTGTTCTTGACGAAGGCCTTCAGCCGTGCGCCTTGCCGAAGCGTCAGCGCCAGCATGCGGCCCTTCACGGTCAAGGGGACCAGCACTTCGAAATGCCGCGTTTCGATATCGCACCACAGCCGCTTGTAAGGCTCATCTCCGACCGAAAAGTCATAGACCTCGAAACCGGTCTCGCAGGCTTCCTGGATGTTGTCGAAGAACAGGAAGTCGCCGGGGCTGGCGTGCCCAAGATCGTCCTCGGCGATCGCTCCGAATTCGCAGATCAGGCGTTTGCCCAAGCGGCTTGAACCGGTGATGGCGCGCAGCTTGCCGGCAACCTCGAGCCCGTGCAGCACGAAGGAAGGCCTGTCCTCGGCAAGCGCCTGCATGAACAGCGCGCGGAAGAAGCCGCGTACCTGTGCGTCGCCAAAAACATTGGCGATGCCCATCTTGCGGAAGCGGAGTTCCTTCATCTCGAAGAAGGCGTCGAGCAGCCTGCCCACCTCGTCGGGGGTGCGGGCCCCGATGCGCCGATAGCTGCCTACGGCCTCGAATTTCCGGATCTGCGACCGGTGCTTCTTGCGTTTGCGTTTGCCGCTGGCGCGGGAAAGCAGCGCATCGAAGCCGCCGGCGAGATCGACGGCCAGCGACAGGTTGGGGCTGGAAAAATGCTCAAGCGATGCGAGCGGATTGGCGACGCCGTCGAGATCGGGCAGCAACCGCTCGAGCGCGACCAGATCGATGTCCGGGCGTGCCTTGGCGATGGCCGCCAGCACCGATCGGAGGGCCGGTATATCCGCTTTGGCCAGCCAGTTCGGGTCCGCGGCGACGAAGTTGCCGTTGGCGTGGCGCCCACCCATGAAGCGGGCGATCCGGAACGGCCCCCTGGCGGCAACCTCCAGCGCCAGCGAGAAAACCGGTTTGCCCTCGGCACTCAGCGTCGCGACGAGCAGGTCCGGTCGTGTCTCGGTCGCCCAGTTCTGGACCCAGGCAGCACTCTGCGCCGGCCCAAACAGGGCCGAGCGGCAGAACTCGGCATAGGCCGCGAGTCCGTCCGTGGACGCCACTGAAATCGACAGGCCGGCATGGTCCCGTGGCAAGGCGCGCGACGATGCCTCGGTCGCCGCAAGCCGATTGCCGTCAAATGACGCGGTTGCGTCAACCATACCTCAATCCTTAGGACGTATTGATCGCGATTTGGGGGTTCGCATAGGCGCATTCCGTGCTTGGATCAGCCTAGGCGCAAAAGGTGAATGAATGATCGACGGCGGGGAGGCAATCCGGAAACTGGCGCTGAACGTCGCCCGCTATACCGGCCTTGCACCGCTGGCCAAGCCGTTCATCGGCGGCATCGGCGCCATCCTGATGCTGCACCGTGTTACCGCGACGCCGGAAAAGCCGGACAGCGTCAACCGGCATCTGAATATCGCGCCCGGCTTCCTTGACGCCATGATCGCCGACATGAAGGCGCATGGCTATGCCTTCGTCTCCATGGACGAAGCCGTTGAGCGCATCAAGGCAGGCGGCAAGGGCGGTCAGTTTGCCACCATCACCGCCGACGACGCCTATCGCGACAACATGGTCGAGGCGCTGCCGGTGTTGGAGAAGCATGGCGCGCCGATCACCATCTATGTCGCACCCGGGCTGATCAACGGCACAGCAGACCTGTGGTGGGACGTTGTCGAGGACATCGTCAACGCGCGCGATACCTTGACGCTGACGCGGCCGAATGGTCCGCTGGCGATCGATTGCTCGACCCCCGCGAAGAAGCTGCAGGCCAATGCACGCCTGCACGCCTATCTCACCTCGGAAATCCGCGAGGAGGACCTGCAGGCCGTGTTGCGTGACCTGGCTCGCGCAAACGGCATCGACGCCGACGGCCCACGCTTGCGCACATTGATGAGCTGGGATGAAATCCGTCGCATCGCCGCGCATCCGCTGGTGACGATCGGCGCCCATACGATCAACCACAGCAATCTGAAGCGGCTCTCCGAAGCCGATGCCCGGCACGAGGTTGGCGCCGTGCGCGCCATGTTGCAGGCCGAACTGGGCGAAATGCCCCGCCATTTCGCTTATCCCTATGGCTATGCCAGCGCTGTCGGCTGCCGCGAAGTGGGTTTTGCCCGCGATGCAGGCTATATCTCCGCCGTGACGACGCGCCACGGCGTGCTGCGCGCCGAGCATGCCGGGTTCCTGCACGCCTTGCCGCGCATTTCCGTCAACGGCCGCTACCAGAGCCTCGCCCACATCCGCACCATGCTGTCGGGCGTGACGACGCCGCTCGCCAACGCCGGCAAGATGGTTGTCACCATCTAACGCTGGCGGTTTCGCCTAGCGCTTGGCCCTCGGCTCCAGCATCAACCATTTGATGATGCCCATCGCCGGCAGCACCCACAGCAGGCCGCTGAGCAGGAAGAACAGGAAATGCACCCACGGACCCGACTCCGACAGCCGGGCGACCGCGAAGATCGATGCGACCAGCGCATAGATGATGACCAGCGCCACCAGCAGAAACATTCCGATCAGCTTTTTCAGGCGCAGGGGCATGGCTGGTCTCCTGATCGAGCATGCCGGAATTCGCACAAGAGGCCTGGCAGGCTCATGGGGTATCGGCCTCGCATAGGCCTTGAGGCGAGACTGTGCAACCGGTGAGACGCGGCGCGACGGCGTGCCGCGCCGTATGGTCTTGCCAGCACGGGTGCGATGGTCCACCAATCCGCCAAATCAACCTGCCGGGACAAGATCATGGCTGCCATATCAGCTGCCGCGCCATACGTCGCCCGCGACCGCGACCTGCATAACCGGGCGCTGCTGCGCGGCTGGCTCTATGTGGTGCTTCTGGTGCTGTTTGCGCTGGTGCTGGTCGGCGGCGCCACCAGGCTCACCGATTCCGGCCTGTCGATTACGCAGTGGAAGCCGATCCACGGCGTGATCCCGCCGCTCAACGATGCCGAGTGGCAAGAGGAATTCCAGCTCTATCAGCAGATCCCGCAATATGCCGAGCTCAACAAGGGCATGAGCATCGAGGCGTTCAAGTCGATCTTCTGGTGGGAATGGGCGCACCGCATCCTGGCGCGCAGCGTCGGCCTGGTCTTTGCCCTGCCGCTGCTGTTCTTCTGGGCGACGCGCCGCATCGAGCGCGGCCTGGGAGCGAAGCTGGTGGGCATTCTCCTGCTCGGCGGCCTGCAAGGCGCCATCGGCTGGTGGATGGTGGCTTCAGGATTGGTCGACCGGGTCTCCGTCAGCCAGTACCGGCTGGCGACCCACTTGACACTCGCCGCGCTGATCTTCACCGCCACCATGGTGGTCGCGCGAGGATTGGCGCCGCATTCCGAACCCGCCGCCGATCGGTCGACGCAGAGGCTGGCCGGCTTCATCGTGCTGCTGGCGCTGATCCAGATCTATCTCGGCGGCCTGGTAGCCGGGCTCGATGCGGGCCTGAGCTACAACACCTGGCCGTTGATGGACGGCAAGATCATCCCTGGCGATCTGCTGATCCTCGAGCCGGCATGGCGCAACTTCTTCGAGAGCCCGAAGACGGTGCAGTTCGTCCATCGGCTTGGCGCCTACACGGTTTTCGTCGTGGCCTTGTGGCACATGATCGCCACGCGCCGGCGGCTGCCTGAAACAACGCATGCGCGGCGCGCGACGCTGCTGTTTCTACTGGTGCTGGTCCAAGCTTCGATCGGTATCGGCACGCTGCTGATGCATGTGCCGCTGCATTTGGCGCTGACCCATCAGGGATTTGCGCTCGTCGTCCTGGGGTTTGCAGCCGCCCATTGGCGCGGCACCAAGGGTGCTTGTCCCTTGCCGGCGGGAATAGCGCTCAGGGGCTGATCTTGAGCTGATCTACCGGGTCCGGATCAGAAGCTTGCCCGTACCGCCCGGATCGCCTTGACGACCGACAATTCGCGGTTCTCCTCGACCGCATTGTCGTCCTCATGATGCCATGACGCCGAGAGGCAACCATAGGCGATGGCATGATCAAGGATGGCGGGTGGTGTCTGGCCCAGCGTTTTGGCAAAAATCCCGGCCATACCAGCGATCCGCTCGGGGTCGAGGCAGAGATCGTCCCGCTCGAGCGGGTTGTAGAACATGTTCGCCGCATCGAAGCCGGGATCGCCGAGCACGCCCTTCGGATCGATAGCCAGCCAGCCGCGCCGTCCGTGCAGGATGTTCTCGTGATGCAGGTCGCCATGCAGTGGCCTGATATCGTGCGGATCGGCCAGCAGCCGGTCGGCAATAGTGGCGGCCTCGACATAGAGGCTCTCATGGCCGGCGTCGCGATCGGCATTTGCCTTGTTGAACAGGCTGGCGAACCGTTCCCTCAGTGGCTGAAGTTCGGGCGGGAAGGGGTCTTTCCCCTGTGAAAACAGTTTCGCCATCACCTCGGCCGCGATTACGGTCGCGGCAAAGTCGCCCTGTTCTTCGAGAACCTGCTGAAGCAGCGTTTCACCGGCGTATTCGAGCAGCATGCTGTGGCCGTCGCGGCCGAGCAGACGCACCGCGCCTTCGCCGCTCCGCCAGGCGAGATAATGCTCGCCGCGCAACTCGTCGGCGACATCGTCGAAAGGCTTGAGCGCCTTGACGATCGCCGGCGACCCGTCTTCGCGCAAAACCTTCCAGATGCGGCTCGAAAAGGTCTCGGCAATGAGTTCGGGCGCGCTGACTTTCCAGCGCGCCGGAAAGGCTGGCGTGTCCATCAGAGGCCGAGCATCAGGTCCATGTTCTGCACGGCGGCACCGGAGGCACCCTTGCCAAGATTGTCATAGACCGCCAGCAGCAGGGCCTGCGCCCGTTTGTCATTGGCAAAGACATAGACCTTCATCCGGTTGGTGCCGTTGTAGACCTCGGGATTGATCTCCGGCATGCGCTCCGAATGCGCATAGGGCGCCACTTCGACCACGCCGCCCTTGATGGCGGCGAAATGGTCGGCAATCGCCGCATGCAGCTCCGCACCGGTCGGCACATGGTCGAGGCCGCCAAGCTGCAACGGCACGACGGTGATCATGCCTTGCGCGAAATTGCCGACCGCCGGCTGCATGATCGGATCATGCGACAGCCTGGCATAGGCCCTCAATTCCGGCACGTGCTTGTGCTGAAGCGTGAGGCCGTAGGGCAGGAATTCCGAGGCTTCCTCGCCCTTGGCGACATAGTCCTCGATCATCGGCCGTCCGCCGCCCGAATAGCCCGAAATGCCGTTGACGGTGATCGGGAAATCCGCCGGCAGCAGGCCTGACGTGACCAGCGGCCGTAGCGTGGCGATCGGTCCCTGCGGCCAGCAGCCTGGGTTGGCGACGCGTTTTGCCGAGGCGATCGCCTTTGCCTGGTCCTTGTCCATCTCGGCGAAACCATACGCCCAGCCTTCCGCCACGCGATGCGCGGTCGACGCATCGATGACCTTGGTGGTGTCGTTGGCGATCAGCGAGACGCTTTCCTTCGCCGCGTCGTCAGGGAGGCACAGGATCGCGACATCGGCGGCGTTGAGAAACTCGGCGCGCGCCGCCGTTTCCTTGCGGCGTTCGGTCGGGATGGACATGATCTCCAGATCACTGCGCTCGGCAAGCAGCGCCCTGATCTGCAGGCCGGTGGTGCCGTGTTCGCCGTCGATGAAGATTTTCGGTTTCATGGGTTGATCAAATTCCCTGATATTTCAAGATTATATGCCCTGACCTTGAATCACTGCGGCACCATTGT
Source organism: Mesorhizobium sp. M7A.F.Ca.CA.004.12.1.1 (assembly GCF_003997835.1). Classification (NCBI taxonomy): domain Bacteria; kingdom Pseudomonadati; phylum Pseudomonadota; class Alphaproteobacteria; order Hyphomicrobiales; family Phyllobacteriaceae; genus Mesorhizobium; species Mesorhizobium sp. M7A.F.Ca.CA.004.12.1.1. The sequence goes on along the minus strand of NZ_RZRK01000002.1, from coordinate 19,687 downwards.
GGTTGCCGTTGTTCAACTCTTCAAGCCGGGCCTTTCGCTCAGCCAGCAGGCCGAGATATTGCATGGCCACCATCGAGCCGGCGATCGCCGTTATATCGGCGTGATCATAGGCCGGCGCAACCTCTACGATGTCGGCACCGACAATATCGATCTGGTTGAGTTGGCGCAGCGTCGACAGGATCTTCGCCGAGGACGGCCCGCCGGCAACTGGCGTGCCTGTGCCAGGCGCGTAGGCCGGATCGAGGCAGTCGATGTCGAAGGTGAGGTAGGTCTTCTTGCCGCCGGTGCGGTCGACGATGGCGTAGGCGATATCGGACGCCCGCATCTCCTCGATTTCATGGCCATGGAGGATCTTGATGCCGAACGTGTCGGGTGCATGGGTGCGGATGCCGATCTGGATCGAGCGGTCGGGGTCGATGATGCCTTCCTTGACGGCACGGCCGACGAAGGATCCGTGGTCGATGCGCTTGCCGTCGTCCGGCCAGGTGTCCTGATGGGCGTCGAACTGCACCAAGGCGAGCGGACCATGGACGGCGGCATGCGCCTTGAGCAGCGGCCAGGTGACGAAATGATCGCCGCCGAGCGTCAGCAGGAAGGCGCCGGACTTCAGGATCTTGGCCGCTTCACGTTCGATCGTGCCGGGTGTCTTCTGGTGATTGCCCGAATCGAGCAGGCAATCGCCATAGTCGACCACCGCCAGATGCTCGAACAAATCGCGTGAGAACGGATATTGCGGGTCGTTATCGAGGATCGCCGAGGCGCGGCGGATCGCCTGCGGCCCGAAGCGGGCGCCGGGCCGGTTGGTGACGGCGGCATCGAAGGGAATACCCCACACCACAGCATCCGCGCCCTTCACGTCCTTGGTGTATTTGCGCCGCATGAACGACAGCGCGCCGGAGTAGGTCGGCTCGAACGCGGCGCCCGTTTTGGAACGGGCGGTGAAGGCGTTGTCGATGTTGTTGTTCGCCATTACGGATCCTCGTTTTTCATCGGGTTGCAACAACTACAGAACCGGCACGGAAGATGCCAGTCACAGCTTGGCGAGACGGAATGGCGCTGCCCGAGTGCCACGGCAAGACAGGATTGTATCATCATGACGCAGACCGCGTTTCTCAACCCCACCCGTGCCGCGGCGTCGACCCGCACCGGCACGGTCGCCGGTGAACGCTTCCTGGTCCTCGATTCGTGGCGTGGCATCTGCGCGCTTCTGGTGGCGCTGTTTCACTTCCCGACCGGTTCGACGATTTCGCAAAGCGCCTTCATCGGTTCGTCCTACCTGTTCGTCGATTTTTTCTTCGTCCTTTCCGGTTTCGTCATCGCCAGCAGCTACGGCGATCGGCTGAACCAGCCGGAACAGGTCGCGCGCTTCGCACTGGTCCGTTTCGGCCGCATCTACCCGCTGCATCTGCTCATGCTTGCCGCCTTCGCCGGCTTCGAGTTGCTGCGGCTGATGCTGCCGCAATTGCACGGCACCGGGGCTGCCCCCTTCAGCGGAGGCTTCGACCTCGGCAGCCTGCTTGCCAATCTTCTTCTGCTCCAGGGTGTCGGTTTCGAGGATCAATTGACCTGGAATGCGCCAAGCTGGAGCATTTCGGCCGAGTTCTTCGCCTATCTCCTGTTTGCCGGCGTGGTCTTCGTCGCCGGTGCGCGCGCCTGGATATGGTTCGTCGCCGCCGCCGTCACCGCGCCGCTGTTCCTGCTCGGCTTCTCGAATCATCATATGGATGTGTCCTTCGATTTCGGCTTCATCCGTTGCCTGTACGGCTTCTCGCTCGGCGCCTTGCTGGCCTGGTTTCAGCATGATTCCATTGCAGGGGCGCGACAGGCCCTCGCCAGGAGCGGCCCGCGGATGGACTGGACCCTTGCCGAAATCGTCATGGTGACCGTCATCGTGCTTTTCGTCTCGCTGGCGGGCGGCAATGATTTCGGCATCGCGGCACCCCTGGTGTTCGCGCTGGCGCTGTTCCTGTTCGCCCATGAGGGCGGCTGGATCAGCGTCTTGCTGAGAACCCCGTTCATGTTGACGCTCGGCGCGCTGTCCTACTCGATCTACATGGTCCACATTTTCGTCCAGGCGCGCCTGATCAACATCGCCGGGCTCGTCGAGCGCAAGCTCGGCCTCGGCCTGATGGGCGATTTCATGCTGCGCGGCCAGCCTGCCACCGGCTTCGGCGCCGGCTGGACGGGAGCATTGGCGATCGTCGTCATGCTCGCGGCCACCATTGCCGCCTCCTGGATCACCTGGCGTTTTGTCGAGATGCCGGCCATGGCGTGGTTCCGCCGGCTCTCGAAACGCATCTGACGCGCACTCCCCGCGAACAACCGCTAGCCGGCTTCGTTCACCTGGATGTCACGAGGGTCGCCTATCCCGATCTCGATCCGGCAAGGAGCGATTCTCGATGCGGACCATCTGGCTGAGCCTTCTGTTTTCCTCGGCACTTGTGGCCTTTTCTGACCAGTCATTGGCCGGCGAGACCCGCGCCAGGCAGATTCTTGACCGCTTCGAGCACGCCAACCAGTGGCGCGACCACGTCATGGTGGCCGCGCATCGCGCCGGCAGCATGCAGGCGGGCAAGACGCTCTACGCGGAAAATTCGATTGCCGCCGTGGAGGGGTCGATCGCCATGGGCGCAGAAATCGTCGAGGTCGATATCAGGCGCTCGAAGGACGGTGAGTTCGTCGTCATGCATGACAGCTGGCTCGACCGCACCACCACCTGCAAGGGCGAGGTGGTCAAATACACCCTGGCCGAACTGAAGACCTGCAGGCTGGTGGTCGAAGGCACCGGTGCGGTGACGGGTGAAACAGTCTCGACGCTGCGCGAGATGCTGATGGCGACCAGGGACAGGATCCTCATCAACCTCGACAACAAGCTCGACGTCGGCGACCTCTCGGGCATGATCGCGGTGGCTCGCGATCTCGGCATGGCCGAGCAGGTTATCGTCAAGGAGAATTTGTGGAACCAGAACCGGATCACCACGGTCCAGGCGGCAATGACCGCTATCGGCGGCGGCTTCCAGTTCATGCCGATCATCGCCGATGATGCGGTGCGTGATGCCGGCTTCGCCCGGACGGTCGGCCATGCCTTTTCGCCGCGCGCAATCGAGCTGATCAACTGGCGGGCAGGCGCCGAGACGCTGACCGAGACCGGCGGACCGTTGTTCAGCATGCGCATGCGCGCGGCCGCGGTCAGGGGCAACTGGCACATCTGGGCCGACACCTACGCCATCGCCAACAAGCCGGGCGGCTTCCTTGCCGGCGGCCGCGGCGACGAACTGGCGGTGCAGGCCAGCCTGCCGCGCGAAGTCTGGGGTTTTTGGGCCGATCGCGGCGCCACAATCATCCAGACGGACGAGCCGAAGGCAGCCATCGTATGGCTGACGGCGAATGGTTTTCGCGTGCCTTATGCCAATGAGGCGCGGCCGGCCGAGCCGGCGAATACGGCGAGTATCAACTAGAGGCTCGCCGCTGGAACAGCGATCTCCCCCCTTGAGGGGGAGATGGCCGGCAGGCCAGAGGGGGTCGCCGCGCACAGAGCGCCAACCTTCATCTGCCGCAGGAGGTCGCGCCCGGTCGTGCCGACCCCCTCTGTCGCCTTTGGCGACATCTCCCCCTCAAAGGGGGAAACTGGTCGCGCCTTACGCCGCCTTGGCCATCCCATCCAACTCCTGAAGCACATCCCCTGAAAGCTTGAGTTCAGCCGCAGCGAGGTTCTCCCGCAAATGTCCGACCGACGATGTGCCGGGAATCAGCAAGATGTTGGGCGCGCGGCGCAGCAGCCAGGCGAGCGCAATCTGCATTGGCGTGGCGCCGAGGCGCGTTGCGACGTCCGACAGGGTGGAGGATTGCAGCGGGTTGAAGCCGCCGAGCGGGAAGAACGGCACATAGGCGATGCCGTCGCGGGCAAGGTCGTCGATCAGGGCGTCGTCGCCGCGATGCGCAAGATTGTACTGATTCTGCACGCAGACGATCTCGGCGATACGGCGCCCTTCGGCGATCTGCGCCGGCGTCACGTTGCTCAGCCCGATATGCCTGACCAAACCTTTTTGCTGAAGCCCGGCCAGGATGGTGAGTGGCGCTTCGATCGATCCCTCGGCGGGGCCATGGGTATCGAACATGATGCGCAGGTTGACGACGTCGAGCACATCGAGCCCAAGATTGCTTAGATTGTCGTGCACCGCCTGGGTCAGCGCCTCGGGAGAGAAAGCCGGCAGCCAGGAGCCATCGGGCCCGCGCCGCGCACCGATCTTGGTGACGATGACGAGATCGTCGGGGTAGGGTGCCAGTGCTTCGCGGATCAGCCGGTTGGTGACGTGCGGGCCGTAGAAGTCGCTGGTATCGATATGGTCGATCCCCTGCGCAATCGCCTCGCGCAGCACGGCCAATGCCGCGTCATGGTCCTTGGGCGGCCCGAACACGCCGGGCCCGGCGAGCTGCATGGCGCCGTAGCCGAGCCGCTTCACGGTGCGGCTGCCAAGCTTGAAGGTGGCGGGGGCGAAGGTGCCGGATTGTTGGATATTGGACATGATTGATCTCCTTTGAGGAGGCAGAGATAGGCGCTGCCCAACCTCGTGATAATCCGGTACAATCCACACAGGCCGTGCGGAATGGCGAACAATGATGGACCTCAGTGACCTGAACGCCTTCGTGGCGGTGGCGCGCGCCGGCGGTTTTCGCGATGGCGCGCGTGCGAGCGGCGGCAGCGCCTCCGGCTTGAGTGAGGCGGTGCGTCGCCTGGAAGCGCAGCTTGGTGTCAGGTTGTTCAATCGCACGACGCGCAGCGTTGTCCCGACCGAGGCGGGCCTCAGCCTGCTGGAGCGGCTCGGCCCGGCGCTGTCGGAGGTGGAGGCGGCGCTGGATGTGGTGAACGGCTTTCGCGACAGGCCGGCGGGTTCGCTGCGTCTCAATGTGCCGGTCAGCGCCGCGCGGCTGATATTGCCGGATATCGTGCCGGGTTTCCTCGCCGCCTATCCCGGCATCCGTCTGGAAGTGATCGCCGATGAGAACTTTGTCGATGTGCTGGCGGCCGGGTGTGACGCCGGCATCCGCTATGACGAGCGGCTGGAGCAGGACATGATCGCGGTGCCGATCGGACCGCGCGTGCAGCGCTTCGCCACCGCTGCCAGCCCTGCCTATCTTGCTCGTCATGGGCGGCCGCAACACCCGAGCGACCTGCTTGGCCACTCTTGCGTGCGCGGGCGCTTTGCCAGCGGTGCGATGCTGCCTTGGGAGTTCGAGCGCGACGGTGAGGTGGTGCGGGTCGATCCGACAGGGCCGCTGATCGTGCGGATCGGCGGCGCGACCGATCTTGCCGTCGATGCGGCCATCGCCGGCACCGGCATCATCGGCCTCTTCGAGGGCTGGCTTCGCCCCTACTTCGAAAGCGGCGCGCTTGAGCCCATTCTCGAACCGTGGTGGCCGAGTTTTCCCGGACCGTTCCTCTATTATCCCGGCCGGCGGCTGGTGCCGGCCCCGCTGCGGGCGTTCATCGACTATATCAAGGGCGGCAAGGCCTGACCTGTTTATGCCGGCGCCTTCACCCCACCCGGCGCTACGCGCCGACCTCCCCATCGAGGGGAGGTAGGGCGTCGCGCTCTTCTACCTCCCCTCGATGGGGAGGTCGCGCCGCAGGCGCGGGTGGGGTGACTGCCGAGCCGCAAACAAAAAGGCCGCCCGGAGGCGGCCTTTTCGATTGTCTGAAGCTGCGGAACGCTTAGCGCTTCGAGAACTGGAACGAACGACGGGCTTTCGCCTTGCCGTACTTCTTGCGCTCGACGACGCGGCTGTCGCGGGTCAGGAAGCCGCCCTTTTTGAGCACGGCGCGCAGCGTCGGCTCGTAATAGGTCAGCGCCTTGGAGATGCCGTGACGCACGGCGCCAGCCTGGCCGGAGAGACCGCCGCCGACAACGGTCGCGACGATGTCGTACTGGCCGGCGCGGTTGGAGGCGATGATCGGCTGGTTGAGGATCATCTGCAGGACCGGACGCGCGAAATAGGTCGCGAATTCCTTGTCGTTGACGATGATCTTGCCGGAACCCGGCTTCACCCAGACGCGCGCAATGGCGTTCTTGCGCTTGCCGGTGGCATAGGCGCGGCCCGACTTGTCGAGCTTCTGGACGTGGACGGGGGCTGCCGGCTGGGTATTGGTGTTGCCGGTGGCGGCGCCCAGTTCTGCGAGCGAGGAAAGCTCAGCCATCTTATGCGACCTTCTTGTTCTTGGCGTTCAGCTTGGCCACGTCGAGCACGACGGGCTGCTGTGCGACATGCGGATGCTCGGCACCTGCATAGACGCGCAGGTTCTTCATCTGGCGACGGCCGAGCGGGCCACGTGGGACCATGCGCTCAACGGCCTTCTCGACGACACGCTCGGGGAAACGACCCTCGAGCAGCTGGCGCGCGGTGCGCTCCTTGATGCCGCCTGGGTGGCCGGTGTGCCAGTAATAGACCTTGTCGGTGAACTTCTTGCCGGTGAACACCACCTTGTCGGCATTGATGACAATGACGTTGTCGCCGTCGTCGACATGCGGGGTGAAGGTCGGCTTGTGCTTGCCGCGAAGATGATTGGCGATGACAGTGGCCAGACGACCGACGACGAGACCTTCGGCGTCGATCAGGATCCACTTCTTCACCACATCCGCAGGCTTCTGCGAAAAGGTTGTCATGTTTTCTGCTCTCGGTTCTGACCTTCATAAGAGAAGGCGTTTCTTGTTGCTTGGATTGTCGGAAGGACGCTGCCCGCCGCCAATAACAAAACGGCGGCCTTTGCGGGCCGCTGCTTCGTGAGGGCTTATAGGCGAGGGTGGTGATCGCGTCAAGGCGCGCGAAAAGGAGAATATCTGACAAAATGCGGCGAAAACAATAAGTTAAGTGAAAGGTATTATTTTACCACATCGCCATTCCGCTTCGGCGGGATCGAATAGGTGCCGGTGGCGTGCGCCACCGTGTGCCCGTCCGGGCCGGCAACGATGTCGATGTCGAACACCATCAGGCTCTTGCCCAGCTTCAGGATGCGGCAGTGGCCGTCGATCGGTCCGGCCTCTGCCTTGCGCACGAAATTGATGTCGAGGTTGACGGTAACGGAAAGCGCATCCGGCCCGGCATGGCTGAGCACGCAGACGTAGCCGCCAATGTCGGCCAGCGTGAACAGCGAAGGGCCGGACACCGTGCCGCCCGGACGCAGGTGCCGCTCGCCGGCGTTGAGCCGCACGGTGCAGCCGCCGGGGAACACGTCGATCGCCTCGAAATATTTGAACTGCTCGTTGAGCTGCGGATAGACGGTCTCCATCAGCGCATTGACTTGTTGCGCGGTCAGAACCGGCTTCAAATTGGTTTGGGCGGGCATGTCGGTCTCTCGTTTTGGCCGACCTGTATGGGCGCGGCGCGGCATTTCTGACAACCTTCGTCCCCTGGCGCAAGCGATCGGTGTTGGACGAAACCTGATCCGGTATTAGATAGCCCAGGCGGAATCGCGGAGACCTTATCCATGGCCGAAATCCTTGCCATCAAGCCTGCCGCCGTTGAAGGTCCGGTTGTTGCACAACTGGACAAGGGCGTGCTGCGCCTGACGCTCGCCAATCCGCCAGCCAACGCGCTGTCGCTGGCGGTGATGGCGGCGCTGACGGCCGAACTCGAGCGCGCCAAGGCCGACAAGGCCGTTCGCGTCATCGTTTTGTCGGCGGCCGGCAAGGTGTTCTGCGCCGGCCATGATCTCAAGGAAATGACGGCGCGCCGCACTGACGCCGATCATGGCAAGGCCTTCTTCGCAGAGACGTTTGCCGCTTGTGCGACGCTGATGCAGGCCATCGTGCGCCATCCCGTGCCTGTGATCGCCGAGGTTGACGGCCTTGCCACCGCCGCTGGGCTGCAACTGGTCGCCAGCTGCGATCTGGCGATCGCCTCGCACGAAGCGACCTTCTGCACGCCGGGCGTCAATATCGGGCTGTTTTGCTCGACGCCGATGGTGGCGCTGTCGCGCAACGTTTCGCGCAAGCATGCCATGGAGATGCTGCTGACCGGAGAGACGATCGATGCGGCGACCGCCAAGGAGTTCGGCCTGGTCAACCGCGTCGTGCCGCGCGAATACCTGAATCAGATCGTCACCAAATACGCGCAAACCATTGCTTCCAAATCATCTTTGGTGGTCAAGACCGGCAAGGAAGCCTTTTACGCCCAGGCTGAAATGGGCCTCGCGGACGCCTATGCCTATACCGGCCGGATCATGGTCGAGAACATGCTTGCGCGCGACGCGGAGGAGGGCATCGGCGCCTTCATCGGCAAGCGCAAGCCGGAATGGAAGGACGAGTAAGGAGAACGTCATGGAACCGCGCATCTCCATCATCACCATTGCTACCGATGATCTAGACCGCGCCGTGCGCTTCTACGAAGAGATGGGCTTGAAGCGGCATGCCGCCATCACCGACGGGGTCGCCTTCTTCCAGATGGGCGGCGTCATCCTCGGCCTGTTCCCGCGCGCCAGCGCAGAAGAGGATTCCGGCATCGCCTTCGCCGCGGCGCCATCGGCGGTCTACCTCGCCTACAACACTCGTTCCGACGCCGAAGTCGACGACGTGCTCGCCAGGGCGGAAAAAGCCGGCGGCCGCATCGTCAAGCCGGCCGGCCGGGCCTTTTGGGGCGGCTGGTACGGCTATTTCGCCGACGCCGACGGGCATGTCTGGGAAGTGGCGCACAATCCTGCCTTTCCGATCGCGGAAGACGGCACGATTTCGCTACCTGGCTGATGGCCCATCGCAAGCAGCTGACGCGGCTAAAGGCTCCCTATCTGAAGCGCATCCTGCTCGACGCCGAGCGCGTGGCGGACTGGGAGAAATATCCCTGGAATCTACCGCTGTTTCGCGGCCATGAGTTCGAACTCGAATTCACCACGCCGATCACCATCATTGTCGGCGAGAACGGCACCGGCAAATCGACGCTGCTCGAGGCGATCGGCGCACTGGCCGGCTATGACGAAGCCGGCGGCGGCAAGGGATATATGCCAGTCGACCATTCCAGCGCTATCGACAAGAGTGGTGCTGCGTTGGCCAACGCATTCCGTGGTCACTGGCTGCCGAAAGTCACCGCCGGCTGGTTCTTTCGCGCCGAATCCTTCTACTCCGTGGCCCGCTATCTCGATCAGGCAGCGCTGCAGTCTGGCGGGGCGCCGCCGGACTTCCTGTCCTGGTCGCATGGCGAGGGCTTTATCCGATTTTTCGAGGAGCGCTGCCGCAGGCAGGGCATCTACATCCTTGACGAACCCGAGAGCGCACTGTCGCCGACGCGACAGATCGAGCTGCTCAAGATGCTGCGGCGCATGGACCAGTCGGGCACCGCGCAAGTGATCATGGCGACGCATTCGCCGCTGCTGATGGCTTGTCCCGGCGCGCGGCTGTTCCGCATCAGCCGCTTCGGGCTCGACCCGACCGATTTCAGCGATACCGATCATTTTCGCATGATGCGCGACTTCTGTACCGATCCGCAGGCGTTCATGGAGGAAGCGCTGCGGGAGGATGACGCGTGAGCGCCGGCGACGATGATCTCAACTGGCGCGTCGAGCAGGCATGCCGCGAAGGCTGGCCGGCGGCGACCGGGGCGATCTTTGATGGCTGGCTCCTGCGGCGCTCCGGCGGACGGATCCGGCGCACCAATTCGGCCAATCCCTTGCGCGGCCAGCGTGGCGCGCCGGATGCTGTCATCGGCGCCGCCGAGTCCTTCTACATCGGCCACGGCCAGACGCCCTTGTTTCGGGTTCCCGACATCGCCGGCGAGCTCGAAGCCATACTCGACCATCGCGGATACCAGCCGGAAGGCGGCACGATCCATCTCCATGCCGGGATCGGCGACCTGGCTGAAGTCCGCGATGAGCAGGTCACCGTTTCGAAAGTGCCGGGCGAGGACTGGCTCGCGGCGCGGTTCCGCATGGGGACCTTTGACGACGCCGAGTGCCGCATCTTTCGCGAGATGACCGGGCTGATCGTCGGCGACCGGGCGTTCGTATCCTGTGAACGCGACAGCGAAATTGCCGCCTTGGCCTATGGCGTCATCCGCAATGGCCTGCTTGTGGTGGAATCGGTTGAAACCGATGGCCGTTTCAGGCAGCAAGGTCTGGGCCGCAAGACTGTCGGCGGCCTCATCGGCTGGGCGCGGCGGGCAGGGGTTCACGCCGCATGCTTGCAGGTGGTGGTCGACAACACGCCGGCTCGCGCTCTCTATGCCTCGCTTGGGTTCAGCCGTGAACTTTACCGATACCACTACCGCAGGAAGCCGCATGAACCACGATAGCTACGACAACACCTACATCGCCGGCATCCTCAATTCGGTGAAGACCATCGCCATGGTCGGCGCGTCCGCCAACGATGTGCGGCCAAGCTATTTCGTGCTGAAATATCTGCTGGCCAAGGGATTTTCGGTGTTTCCGATCAATCCTGGCCAGGCCGGCAAGGAGATCCTCGGCCGGATGACCTATGCGAGGCTCGCCGATATTCCCGAGCCGATCGACATGGTCGATGTCTTTCGCGCGCCGGCGGCGGTGCCCGGCATCGTCGACGAGGCGTTGCGGCTCGATCCCTTGCCGAAAGTCATCTGGATGCAGCTTGGCGTTCGCCATGACGAGGCCGCCGCGCGCGCCGAGGCCGCCGGCATCAAGGTGGTGATGAACCGCTGCCCCAAGATCGAATACGGCAAGCTGTCCGGCGAGATCGGCTGGACCGGCGTCAATTCCGGTGTGCTGTCGTCGAAGAAGCCGCTGATGCGGTCGGGATTCCAGAGTTTTGGCGTGCGCCAGAAGTAGGACACGTCGCTAAAAGTGCGCGGCGGTTTTGGGATAACGACGTGCACCAAAAGCAAGGCCTGATGCGCAATGCGCCTTGGGCGCAAAATTATTCCTTAGACCAGTGCATTTTCTCGGGCCTCGGCCGCAGATCGTTCGCCGAAGGGCATTTTCTTCTTTGCATTCGCGCTCATGCTTCGCCAAGAATGCCCGGCGATTTCAAGAGTTTCAAAAGGGAGGTTTTCAGTGACCCGCACGCCAGGTTTCAACACGCTCGCCGTCCATGCCGGTGCCAAGCCCGATCCGGCGACCGGCGCGCGTGCCACGCCGATCTACCAGACGACCTCCTTCGTCTTCGACGATGCCGACCATGCCGCGTCGCTGTTCGGGCTGAAGGCCTTCGGCAACATCTACACCCGCATCATGAATCCGACGCAGGCGGTGCTGGAAGAGCGCATGGCGGCCCTCGAAGGTGGCACGGCGGCACTCGCGGTCGCTTCCGGCCACGCCGCGCAGGTGATCGTGTTCCACAATCTGATGCAGCCGGGCGACAATTTCGTTGCCGCCAACAAGCTTTATGGCGGTTCGATCAACCAGTTCGGCCATGCCTTCAAGAATTATGGCTGGGAGGTGCGCTGGGCCGACACCAACGACATCTCGACCTTCGAGAGCCAGATCGACGACAGGACCAAGGCGATCTTCATCGAGAGCCTGGCCAATCCGGGCGGCACCTTCGTCGATATCGAGAAGATCGGCGACATCGCGCGCAAGCATGGCCTGCCGCTGATCGTCGACAACACGCTGGCTTCGCCCTACCTGATCCGGCCGATCGAGCATGGCGCCGACATAGTCGTCCATTCGCTGACCAAGTTCATCGGTGGCCACGGCAATTCGATCGGTGGCGCCATCGTCGACGGCGGCACCTTCGACTGGTCGAAGTCGGGCAAATACCCGATGCTGTCGGAACCGCGCCCCGAATATGGCGGTCTTGTCCTGCACGAAACCTTCGGCAATTTCGCTTTCGCCATTGCCGCGCGCGTGCTCGGCCTGCGCGATCTCGGTCCGGCGATCTCGCCCTTCAACGCCTTCCTCATCTTGACCGGCCTGGAGACCTTGCCGCTTCGCATGCAGCGCCACTGCGACAACGCCGTGACGGTCGCCGCCTGGCTGTCCAACCACCCCAAGGTCGCGTCGGTGAACTATCCAGGCCTGCCGACCGATAAGAACAATGCGCTGCAGAAGAAATACTCGCCGCAGGGCGCCGGTGCCGTGTTCACCTTCGCTCTCAAGGGCGGCTATGACGCCGGCGTGAAATTTGTCGAGGCGCTCGAGCTGTTCTCGCACCTGGCCAATGTCGGCGACACCAAGTCGCTGGTCATCCACCCGGCCTCGACCACGCACCGCCAGCTTTCCGACGAGCAGAAGGTCAAGGCCGGCGCAGGACCGGACACGGTGCGGCTTTCGATTGGCATCGAGGACGTCAACGACATCGTCGCCGACCTCGAACAGGCGCTAGCCAAGGTCTGACCGATCATGAGCGAGTCAAAATTTCTTGCCATCGGCGTCGACACTGTCGACGCCGAACAGGGCGCGCCGACGCCGGATCGGCTGATCTCGGGCGATCCCAAATTCCTCACCTGGAATGTCGAGGAGCGCGACGGCGGCCTTTACGCCGGCATCTGGGAATCGACCCCGGGCAAATGGCGCATCGTCTATGACGAATGGGAGTTCTGCCACATCCTGTCCGGCGTTTCGGTGATCGCGGAAGACGGCGGGCAGGCGCGTACCGTCAAGGCCGGCGACAGCTTCGTGCTCAGGCCCGGCTTCAAAGGCAGCTGGGAAGTGCTTGAAACGACTCGCAAGGAGTATGTGATCAAGCTGTAGACCGTGATCCCGAAAAGTGGAGGCCGGTTTTCGGGTAAAGATCATGGTCGAACAACAAAAGATGCACGGATCAGACGATGCGGTCGATATCGCTGTCCGAGAATCCGTATCGCGCCATCATCCGTCGGTGCCAGTCGCTGCCCACCAATTCATCGAGGCAAGCATCGATGCGCCGGAGCAGGGCTGAATTGCCTTTGGCGATCGCGAAGGCACCGGCCGACGGCTGCTTTTCAATCGGGGGAACCTCGACAAGCCCAAGCGGCATATCGGGCCGCCGGGTCAGATAGCCTCGGTGCGCCATCGCAACGCTGGCGTAGGCGTGCACCGCGCCGCTGGCCACTGCGTCCGCCGCATCCGCCTGCGTTGCAAACGTCCTGACCTGCTCGGGCGCGATTCCGTTGTGCAACGCCGTAAGATGCTGAACCTGATCGGTTATGACACCAATCAACGCTGTCCGGTCCTCGGCAATGGATTGGTAGCCGCGAAAGCCACGCGGATTGTGTTTCGCGACCAGCAACCCGTCCTGCAGCGCCCAGATCGGCCGTGTGAAGTCGACAAGCTGCCTGCGCTCTTCGGAGACGAACAGGCCGGTCGTCATGGTCCAACGACCCTCGACCAATCCCGGCAGCAGTTCAGCGAATTCGGCTTCGATCGGCTTAAAGCTCGCCAATCCGAGCATGTCACCGAGCCTGCGCGCAAGCTCGACGTCACAGCCTGAGACCTCGCCCGATGCACCTGCAAAGCAGAATGGCGGCTCTTCCAGGAAGGCGAATTTCAACTCAGTCAGATCAGGCAAACCGGCGCCACCTATTCCCCGGGCACAGTCTGAGGCAGCCCCGGCTTGTGGCCGTCAAAAGCCGACGGCGAGCGTTTCCAGCCCATGGAAATGGTAAGTGTCCCGAAAGCGCGCCTCTTCGGCAAGATGCAGCTTCGGATGCCGTTCGAACAGGGTTTTCAGCGACACCTGCAATTCGAGCCGGGCGAGCGGCGCGCCGATGCAGAAATGGATACCGGCGCCGAAGGACACGTTCTTCTGGTCGGCACGGTCGGGCCGGAAGGCGAGGGGATCGGCGAAGGCGCGTGGGTCATGATTGGCCATGCCCAGCAGCAGCCCGATCGTCTCGCCCGGCTGCACGACGATGCCGGGCGCGACCTCGATCTCCTGATAGGCATAGCGCGCGAACATGTGCAGCGGCGCGTCGAAGCGCAGGCATTCCTCGACCGTTGCCGCGGTCGCCTCGGGCGAACCGAAGAAGCGGCTGACATCGCCGCCCTGCATAAGGATCGAGCGGACGGCATTGCCGGTCTGATGCACGGTCGCTTCATGGCCGGCATTGAGCAGCAGGATCGCCGAGGACACCATCTCGTCCTCCGACAGCCTCTCACCGTCCTCCTGCGCCGAGATCAGCAGCGACAACAGGTCGTCGCCGGGATTTCGGCGTCGCTCGGTGACGTAGCCACGGAGGAAATCCGCAAATTCGCGGGCGGCACGGTTGGCCGTCTCTTCGATCGCGCGTGTGCGGCCATGCATGTACATGGCGACCATCTGGTGCGACCAGTCGAGCAGTTGCGGCCCCATTTCGACCGGGACACCGAGCATTTCGGCAATGATGGTGATCGGCAAGGGCGCCGCGAAAGCAGGCAACAGGTCGACCGCCTTGCCTGGTTCGAAACGGTCGATCAACTCGTTGGCCAAAGCCTCGACACGCGCCCGCAGCCGTTCGACCTGACGCGAGACGAAGGCGCGGTTGACCAGTGTTCTCAGCCGCGTGTGCACCGGCGGCTCCAGTTCCAGCATCGAATTGGCTTCGACGCCGTCGAAGGCCCTGAGATGGCTGCGGTCCTGTCCAATGCCGCGGCTGTCTGGAATGCCGGCCGGGTTCTGCCGGCCGAAGCGGCGATCGCGCAGCAGCCGGTTGACGTCGTCGAAACCGCCAAAGCACCAGAAGCCGAATTCTTCCCAGAAGAATGCATTCGATACGCCGTGCAGGAAAGCATAGGCATCATAAGGGTTTTGAAAAAAGGCCGGCTCGTGCGGGTCGAGCCGCAGATGTCGAGTGGCTGGATCAAAGGCCAGGGCGGTAGGCGTCCATTTGCTCATGCCAGACCAATAGCGCGGCTTGCCAGCTTGGTTCCAGACCGTATGTTGGCGCCCGCAATCCAATACGTTGAGCCAGCCAACCGGCTGCGGAAAGTCTGATTTGATGAAGGTGATCGTTGTCGGTGCGGGTATTGCCGGTCTCTCGACGGCGTGGTCGCTGGTCAAGGCCGGCCACAGCGTTTCGATCGTCGAGCAAGGGCCGATCCCAAACCCGATGGCCGCGTCGGGCGACCATCATCGCATCATCCGCCGCGCCTACCGCGCGGGGACCGGCTATGGCCGGCTGATCACCGAAGCCTACCAGGCCTGGGACGAGATGTGGGCCGATCTCGGCGAAAGCCACCTCGATCCCAGAGGATTTGTCTGCATTTCGCGCGAGCCGGGCGACGAGGCCGAGGAATATCGCGAGGGCCTGGAAGAAGGCAATTTTCCGTTCGAATTGCTGGAGCCCGATGCTGCGGTGAAGCGCTGGCCGTTCCTGGAAGCCGGGTCGTTCCGCTACGCCTATTTCTCAACCGAAGGCGGCGCCCTGCATTGCCGCAAGATCGCGTCCGGCCTGGCAAAGTGGCTGCGCGCCAACGGCGCCAATGTCTACGAAAATAGCAAGGTCGTCGAAGTCGACGCCGAAGCCGGCCACATCGTGCTCGAAAGCGGTGAGACCATGCAGGCCGACCGCATCGTTGTCGCCGCCGGCGCCTGGGTGCTGAAACTGTTTCCGGAGCTGGACGGCGAGCTGAAGACCTATCGAACCGCACTTGCCTATGTCGAACCGCCCGCCGATCTCGAGGCGGCCTGGCAGGCGGCACCGGTCGTCCTCGATGTCGGCGGCGCGATCGACGGCTATGTGATCCCGCCCTCCGGCGGCGCCGGCATGAAATTCGGGTCCGGGCGGCACAGGGTGCCGACCAGCGACGCCGATTGGAACCGTCAGCCGGTGGCGGGCGAGGGCGAGGCGATCCGCAACCTGTTTTCGCCGCCGATCGACCGCATCGAGGACTATCGTGTGACCGAGGTCGTCACCTGCGCCTACACTTTCACATCAGACGAAAAATTCATGGCGCATGAAAAGGGCAAATGCCTTGTTGTCTCGGCATGCTCCGGTCACGGCTACAAGTTCGGCGCGGCGGTCGGCAGGCGCGTTGCCGCTGCTGTCGGCGATGGGGATATTGCCGGCTTGAAGGCATGGCTGCGGGCGGAGGTCGCCTGAGCGCCGCCGGGGGTGACCTAATTCTGGCAATGCCTGGGAATATGCACCCGCCGCCAGCCCGATGAACCCTCGCGAACCAGCACACGACGCGCGACGGTCTGGTAGGAGGCGGGAACATCGATGATGCGCCTTTGCTCCGGCCGCACCAGCACCTCCTGGGCGATCCTGTCGTATTGTGCGGGGATGACCACGCGCCGCGTGCGTTCGGGCTGGATCACCACGGTTTTGGCGACACGTTCGTAGCGCGCCTTGTGCCAGACCTTGCACAGCACCTTGCGGCCATGGACGACGCGCCATTCCCAGGAATAGCCGCCGCCATCGATCCGGACCGTGCGGTAGACGGTGCGGGTGACGGCCGGCACGACCTGGTAGGTCACTTGCGCCGGAACGGTCATCACGACGCGCTCGCGCGTGCCATAGATAGGGGCGATATAGTCGACCTGCTGACCGGGCGGACTGATCATCACGTCTTCATAGACCGTGTCGTAGACGGCCGGACTGCGGACCGGCTCGTAACATTCGACGGCGCGGCCGCCGGCCGCCGTCTGCGAAATCGTGCCGAGCATGGTCAGGCCGGCGATGGTGAAGCATGCGGTTTTCCCGGGCATGACACTTCCCCTGTTGAACTCTACGCATAAGTTCAACGTTGAATTGTAGAGGAAGCCGTCTCGGAAAAAAGCGGTTTCGGCGCATTTCGTTAAGTGACGCGGTTAAGAAACTGCTACCTTGCGCGGCCGGCCATGCGGCTCCGGACCCGCGGAAGCATCCGCCGCCCGCGAATCCTTGGTCAGAAAGCTTGATTCGACTTACCCAGATGGCTAGGAGGGGTCGGCCTTGCACAAGGATGAGCCGGCATCCTATTTACGGAATAACGATCCAGAACCGATTCTGCCCGATCTGCCGGCATTCCCGGCGCCGGAATCCCACCGCGAGATAAGAGATATCTGATGAAGAACCCCGTCGAAACCTACATGAACCTCGTTCCGATGGTGGTCGAACAGACCAATCGCGGCGAGCGGGCCTACGACATTTTCTCGCGCCTCCTCAAGGAGCGCATCATTTTCATCACCGGTCCGGTCGAGGACGGCATGGCGACGCTGGTCTGCGCGCAGCTTTTGTTCCTCGAAGCCGAGAATCCGAAGAAGGAAATCAACCTCTACATCAATTCGCCGGGCGGCGTCGTCACCTCGGGCATGGCGATCTACGACACCATGCAGTTCATCAAGCCGGCCGTGTCGACGCTCTGCATCGGCCAGGCGGCTTCGATGGGTTCGCTGCTCCTGACCGCCGGTCACAAGGACATGCGCTTTGCCACGCCGAACGCCCGCATCATGGTTCACCAGCCTTCCGGCGGCTTCCAGGGCCAGGCGTCCGACATCGAGCGCCATGCCCTGGATATCATCAAGCTGAAGCGTCGCCTCAACGAGGTCTACGTCAAGCACACCGGCAAGAGCTACGAAGAGATCGAGAAAACGCTCGACCGCGACCATTTCATGACCGCCGACGAAGCCAAGGATTTCGGCCTCATCGACAAGGTCATTTCGTCGCGCGAGGCGGCCGAAGGGGCGCTGGCATAAAGGCAAGTTGGCAGTTGGATGGCACCATCACGCGCTTTTGGCGCGTCTTGCGGCATTTCGGCCACAATTGGCTGTTCCCTCGGGGGACAGGATTGCCTACGTTAAGGCTATGTTGAGTTTCGGCGGCTTAGCTTTATGCGGGGTTGTCGCGAATCATTGCCACGTTTTCTGATTTGTGTTTCGTACGGAATGCGTTGCGGGAGCCGGGACACACTGGCGGCGGCGGATTCCCGCGATAGATAGAGTATGCGCCCTTTCAGCCAGACCATCGGCGGGCGGCCATGAAAGGACATGAAAATGAGCAAGGTCGGCAACAACAGCGGCGATTCCAAGAACACGCTTTACTGCTCGTTTTGCGGCAAAAGCCAGCACGAAGTGCGCAAGCTGATCGCCGGTCCGACGGTCTTCATCTGCGACGAGTGCGTCGAACTCTGCATGGACATCATCCGTGAAGAGAACAAGACCTCGATGGTGAAGTCGCGCGAAGGCGTGCCGACACCGCAGGAGATCCTCAAGGTTCTCGACGATTATGTCATCGGTCAGCCCTACGCCAAGCGCGTGCTGTCGGTGGCGGTCCACAACCACTACAAGCGCCTCGCACATGCCGGCAAGAACAACGATGTCGAGCTGGCGAAGTCCAACATCCTGCTGATCGGCCCGACCGGTTGCGGCAAGACGCTGCTCGCGCAGACGCTGGCCCGCATCATCGACGTGCCCTTCACCATGGCTGACGCGACGACGCTGACCGAAGCCGGCTATGTCGGCGAGGACGTCGAGAACATCATCCTGAAGCTGTTGCAATCGGCCGACTACAATGTCGAGCGCGCCCAGCGCGGCATCGTCTACATCGACGAGATCGACAAGATTTCGCGCAAGTCGGACAATCCCTCGATCACCCGCGACGTGTCGGGCGAGGGCGTGCAGCAGGCGCTCCTGAAGATCATGGAAGGCACCGTCGCCTCCGTGCCGCCGCAGGGCGGCAGGAAGCACCCGCAGCAGGAGTTCCTGCAGGTCGACACAGCCAACATCCTGTTCATCTGCGGCGGCGCCTTCGCCGGGCTGGACAAGATCATCTCGGATCGCGGCCGCAAGACCTCGATCGGTTTCGGCGCGGTCGTCGCTTCGCCCGAGGATCGCCGCACTGGCGATGTCTTCCGCCTGGTCGAGCCCGAGGATCTGTTGAAGTTCGGTCTTATCCCCGAATTTGTAGGCCGTCTGCCGGTTCTGGCGACGCTGGAAGACCTCGACGAACCGGCGCTGATCCAGATCCTGACCGAGCCGAAGAACGCGCTGGTCAAGCAGTATCAGCGGCTGTTCGAGATGGAGAATGTCGACCTGACCTTCCACGAGAACGCTCTTTCGGCGATCGCCAAGCGCGCCATCGAGCGCAAGACCGGCGCGCGCGGCCTGCGTTCGATCATGGAGGCGATCCTGCTCGACACGATGTTCGAGCTTCCCGCGCTCGAAGGCGTGCGCGAAGTGGTGATTTCGGAGGAGGTGGTGACCGGCAGTGCCCGGCCGCTCTACATCTACTCCGAGCAGAAGGAAAAGAAGGGCAATGTCAGCGCCTGACATCATGAGCCCGCAGCGAAATTCTGAAACGGCGCCGCAAGGCGCCGTTTTGCTGTCACACAGGGCTTTTGCGCGGCGTACGGCTTGGCGTCGCAAATGTGTCACTCGCGGACGGGTTGGAAGTGCGGATTTGGACACGCCCCTTGATCTTTGGGGGTCGTGCATCCAACTAACTGGAGAAGGCCGAGGTGCCCGATTTCTGTGCTGTAAAACTCCCGTCATAAACGGTGGTAGGCGGAACGATCCCCGGTCGTTAATATAAGATTCGCGGTTGGCTGATTGGCGGCCGCGACATGAAAGGTTGGACAATGGCCAAAGTATCCAAGGCACCCAGCGACGGCGTCTTCGCAGTTCTCCCACTGCGCGACATCGTGGTGTTCCCGCACATGATCGTGCCGCTCTTCGTCGGGCGTGAGAAGTCGATCAAGGCGCTGGAAGAGGTGATGGGTCAGGAAAAGCAGATCCTGCTTGCCACCCAGATGAATGCCGCCGACGACGATCCCGAGCCCGATGCCATCTTCGACATCGGCACGCTCGCCAATGTGCTGCAATTGCTCAAGCTGCCCGACGGCACCGTCAAGGTT
>NZ_RZRK01000029.1:0-16572 GCF_003997835.1 Mesorhizobium sp. M7A.F.Ca.CA.004.12.1.1 | reverse complement strand
ACGATAGGCGCCAGGTAGTCGAGGCCCCGCCGATCCCTGACTTCCTGTTGGCCCTGCGCGACCAGATCGCGGCGTTGGCAGGCAAGCCCGCCGAGGCCTTCGCGCAAGTGTTGATCAATGAATACCGGCCCGGCGCCGGCATCGGCTGGCATCGAGACAAGCCTCATTTCGAAGACGTTGCGGGTGTTTCGTTGCTGGCGCCTTGCAGCTTCCGGCTCCGGCGGAAGAATGGCGCCAAGTGGGATCGCCGGACCATCGTCGTCGAACCAAGGTCGGCGTATCTCATGACTGGACGATCGCGCACTGAATGGGAGCACAGCATTCCGCCAGTTGACCTGCATCGATACTCGATCACCTTGCGGACATTGCGCTAACTCCGCAGGAGGATCGGACGCCGAGCCGTTCTGAGACATCGCCAGCGCCATCACGAGTTCTTGAACGCAAACGGTTCCGGGAACCTCCTAACCACAAGTTGGTTTGGAGGACAGGTACAGCTTCAAAGGTGGAGAATGTCCATGGCCCGTGCCCGATCCGTATTGGTGGCCGCCAGGCGTCCGTTGCATAAAACGCCGATGGCAGTCGCAAATGCGTGTTTCGTCGGCACATTGCTGACCGACGCTGCCTATTGGCAAAGCGCTGAAATGATGTGGGCCGATTTCTCCGCCTGGCTGCTGCTTGCCGGCCTGCTTGTAGGCGTGCTCGCGGTTCTTGCAGCACTGGTCGATTTGTTTACCGACCGGCTTTCCGGTGAAGCCGGGCGCGTATGGCCATATCTCCTCGGCAGCCTCATCGTGCTCGTCATGTCGCTCTTCAACGCACTGGTGCACAGCCGGGATGCCTGGACCTCGGTCGTGCCGACGGGGCTCATCCTGTCCGCCGCCGCCGTGATCGTTATTCTCTTGGTGGGCCTGCTGGGATGGAGTTCCGGCCGCACTCAGGTGGAGGTGGTCGAATGAATGTCTCCGCCAGACATATCCCGCGTATCGCCAGCCTCGGTCTGCTGTGCGGATCGATTTTGGTGCTGCCCGCATGCAGCGACAACGAACCGGATCCCACCGATCAGGTCGGAGCGAACCCGACGCTGCCTGAACCGATCCAGTATCTGGTGCCGCCGATGCATGTCGCGTCGGTCATCGGTTGGAAACAGGAGGAAAGGCCGACGGTCGCCAAGGGTTTGCAAATCCAGGCCTTCGCCAAGGGCTTGAAGCATCCGCGCTCGCTTTACACATTGCCGAATGGTGACGTTCTGGTGGTCGAATCCGTGGCGCCGCCCGGTGCAGCGATCAAGCGGCCGAAAGACCTGGTCATGGGCTGGATCGAGTCCATGGCGACGTCGGGCGGCGGCACCGAAGGAAGCAACCGTATCACTCTGCTGCGCGATACCAACGGCGATGGTGTGCCCGATGTCCAGGAGGTTTTTCTCGATCATCTCAATTCGCCCTTTGGTGTGGCGCTGGTCGGCAACGATCTCTACGTCGCCAACACCGACGCCATCGTGCGGTACCCCTACACGTCGGGCGACACCAAGATCACCGCCCCGGGCACCGTGCTGACGCCGTTGCCCGGCGGGCCTATCGATCACCACTGGACAAAGTCTCTCGTGGCCAGCCGCGACGGGTCTCTGCTTTATGTCGGCATCGGATCCAACAGCAACATCACCGAGAACGGCATCCAGGCGGAAAAGGACCGGGCCGCCATCTGGGAAGTCGACAGGGCCACTGGCCGTTATCGTGTTTTCGCGAGCGGCCTGCGCAACCCCAACGGACTGAGCTGGGAGCCGCAGAGCGGCGCGCTGTGGGCTGTTATCAACGAGCGCGACGAGCTCGGTCCTAACCTGGTTCCCGACTACATGACCTCGGTCAAGGACGGCGCGTTCTATGGTTGGCCGTACAGCTACTATGGTCAGCATGTCGACCCGCGCGTGATGCCGCAGCGGCCGGACCTGGTCGCCAAGGCGATCCCTCCCGATTATGCCTTGAGTTCCCACGTCGCACCTCTGGGCTTGGCGTTCTACACTGGAACCAACCTGCCGGACCTGTATCGCAACGGCGCCTTTGTTGGCGAGCATGGCAGCTGGAACCGCAAGAGCTTCAACGGCTACAAGGTCGTTTTCGTGCCGTTCAAGGACGGTCATCCAGACGGCAAGCCGCAGGATGTCGTCACCGGTTTCCTCGACAAGGACAACAAGGCGCACGGGCGGCCGGTCGGTGTTGCCGTCGACAAATCGGGCGCGTTGCTGATCGCCGACGATGTCGGAAACACGGTCTGGCGCGTAACTTCCGCGAGCCAGTAGGCACCTGCATAAACGCGGATCGCTTCACCTATCTCGGTGCAAATTCCGCCAGCGCCTTGACGAATTCTGCCGGTGCCTCGATCGGCAGGAATTCGCCGCAGTTGGCGATCATGTGACCTTGCAGGTTCTTTGCGCCAGACAGCCTGCGTCGGAATCGCTCATCGCTGTCTGTCCTCCAGTAGTGGTCAGTGCCCCTGTGAGCCGGCTGGACCGTCACCAAGTGGGAGGAGGGGGCCGTCTCGCCCCCGGCCTGTTGGTCCGCTTGGCGGAACAAGCATTCAACCCTGGCGTTAAATGCCGGGCGCTCCCGCAACGGGCGAATGGGCTGTCGCGACGTCGTCGCGGCGATTTGCAATTAGGACAATGCAGGGAGATCCAGATGCCGCTTACGGCCTTCGCACTCAATTGCTCGCTCAAAGCTTCGAACGACAGGGAAAAATCCTCCACCGATCGGTTGCTCGCCGATGTCCTGGCGGCGCTGATGCAATACGAGGTGAAGGGCGAGATCGTGCGTGCGCTCAGTCACGATATCAAGCCCGGCGTGCTCTCCGACATGGGCGAGGGCGACGATTGGCCGAAACTCAGAGAAAAAATACTGGCGGCCGACATTTTCGTACTCGGCCTCCCGATCTGGCTTGGCCAGCCCTCGAGTGTGGCCAAGCGCGTCCTGGAGCGGATGGATGCGTTTCTCGAGGAGACCGATGACAAAGGGCGCATGCCGGCAGCAGGAAAGGTGGCCTTGGTGGCCATCGTCGGCAATGAGGACGGTGCGCATCACTGCCAGGCGGAATGCTTTCAGGCACTGAACGATGTTGGCTTCACCATCCCGGCCAATGGCGGGGTCTACTGGGTCGGCGAGGCCATGCAGGAGGTTAACTATGTCGATCTGCCGGCGACTCCGGAAAAGGTCTCGGGTGCGATCGAAATGGCAGCATCAAACGCCGCCCATCTCGCTGGATTGCTGAAAGACCGGGGCTACTTGGGCGTCTCGGGGTGACCTTTGTTCGCCTGACATCCTTGAACCTGGCAGCGTCGATGCGGTCTCAGTCGGGAACAGGAAGGCTTGTAGCGAGTTCATAATCACATCAGCCGGCGACCGCCGCTCCCTCTAAGGCGCGAAGCCGCAAACAGGAGAGCAAGTCACGGGTCTCGGCACAATTCTTATCATCATTCTGATCATTGCATTGCTTGGCGGTTTTAGTGGGCTTGGCGGCGGGCCATTCTACGGCACCGGCTATTACGGCGGCGGCGGCCTCGGTCTTCTGCTGCTTATAGTCATTATCCTGGTCGTGCTCGGGCGTCTCTAGCCCTCGCGATGCGGTGGCAGGGTGTATCACCTGCCGCTTGCAGTCCCTTTTGCGGGTTGCTTTGAATCCATAGCAGCCCAGCAATGGCGGTCCGCCCTCTGGAGGGCGGACCACTGCTCGGACATATCAGGTCAAAATCAGGACGATCTTGAACGTATCCGGATCAACGATCACGATCCGGCCGTCCGCAAGCACGAAATACTCGTAGCTTTCGTAAGCGGGAACGATCTTGACGATACGAGCCGGCAAACGATGCAGCCTGACCTTTTGCCGCGGAACTTCGACGCCGACGGTGATGTCAAAATCGACGTTGGACACAGGCTCCACTTTCGTCTCCCGGATGATCTGGGTGACTTCGGTTTTCTGCTCCACCGTCACGTTGTTGATGGAACCGGTCGACGTCGTATCCTGCGTCGAGGCCTTGCCCTGGACCTGCTCGTCGGTTTGCGTCTTGGTCTTGTCCTGAGCCTGCTGGTCGGTGGTGGTGCCGGCCTTGCCTTGAGCCTGCTCGTCGGTTTGCATCTTGGCCTTGTCCTGAGCCTGCTGGTCGGTGGTGGTGCCGGCCTTGCCCTGAGCCTGCTCGTCAGTCTTCAGCTTGGTCTTGTCCTGGGCCTGCTGATCGGTTGTGCCGGCCTTGCCCTGAGCCTGCTCGTCGGTCTTCAGCTTGGTCTTGTCCTGAGCCTGCTGGTCGGTGGTGGTGCCGGCCTTGCCCTGTGCCTGCTCGTCAGTCTTCAGCTTGGTCTTGTCCTGAGCCTGCTCGCCCATCTTGGAACCATTCTGGCAGCCAGCTTGCCCGGAAGCGCAATTGGCGTCTGCGCCAGACTGGCTTTCGGGCTGTTGTGTCTGAGCCATCGCCGTTCCACAGCCGAGCCCGATCGCCAGCATGCTGGTAATGAGAACATGTTTCATGGGGAAATCTCCCTGGGTAAGATTCGTCCCTTCAGTGCGTAGAACCAGCACCCAAAAAAAATGTTCCGAGATAGTTGAGTGAGGGCTAAAAAACGACCTCGCTTGAGATCATACGATCGCGGGCGAAAGCCGCCGCTAAAACGACCTTTTCAACTCTGCCGATTGCCCTAGCTCTCTCCTGAGAGGAGACCGGATATGGCAATTTATAGTCTGAGAGTGGTCAGCTTCATTTTCGTTGTATTGGCTTTCGTTCCGGCCGCCGCGCATTTCTTCACGATGTTCAACAAGATGAAGCTCGACGGGCCGAACTATCTGGCTGCGCAACGCGCCTATGATGGATGGAGCCTGTTCGGCATCGTAGTGCTGGGAGCATTGCTCTCTACGGCCGCCCTGGCGATCCTGCTCTACCGAGCGAGTGCATCTTTCGGCTTGGTTGTTGTCGCCTTTCTCAGCATCGGCGCCACGCAATTTGCCTTCTGGACGCTGACCTATCCAATCAATCAGGCGACCCGGAACTGGACTGTCCTGCCTGAAAACTGGGAGCTGCTGCGGCGGCAATGGGAGTATTCGCATGCCATCGCCGCCGGCCTCAACGCCTTGGCGTTGCTTGTGCTTTTCCTATCGGCGCTTCGCGCTGCGGTGCGTTGAACGACCACGTCTTCACCAGCACGGCCGCCGAGCGTGCAGGAACCACCAATGAACCGAAATCATTGACCCGCCAGATGTTTCCAGCGTGGCCCGAAAATGAAGCGGTATTATTTCGATCTTCAAAACGGTGACGGCGCGATACCCGATGATAACGGGCAGCTGTTCGAATCCCGGGAACAAGCCAGAGCGGAAGCAATTCGTATTTTGCAGGATGTTGCCCAAGACGAAATGCCCGACTGCGATTTCGTCAAGGTAACCGTCAAAGTACGCGATGAGGTCGGTGCGCAGATGTTTGAGGCATCGCTTGTCCTGACCTCCGGATGGAGCGTGTGATGCCGCAGTGCTAGCGGCTATACCGCACCGGGATTTGCACGACATTCTCCGATCCAGGCAGATCGAAGGCCATGGCCAGCTGACGTACGGAGGCCATCTCCACGATCAGTTCTTCGATCGAAAGATCCGGCAGACCGGTCTTCACCCTCTGCCTCACCCTGGCCGCAAGTTCATGAACCCGTACCGGGACGAAAAGCGGGCTGTCGTCCAGCAGCTTGCTGATTTCGATGACCACATCAGCGTCGATGTCTTTCGGCAATTCCCGCATGGGCGTCACCTCCAATCGAAGCAACAGCCCGCCATATCGGTGCGGCGGGCGATCAGGCATTGAGCGCCGGGCAGTGGGATCGGAGAGGGACGTGCTCGGCGCTGGCCGATAGCCAGATTCATAAAGCTGCGGGCATCGGTGTGTCACGAAAAAATATCAGTACGAAAATTACCAAGCGGTTTCGTCCCACGCAATCCACAAGCGCCTTCCCCGAAATCGCGGCTCCGGCAGCGGCTGTTCCCGACAGAGGAGGAACAAAAAATATGGCCCGGAATTGAGACTGACGAATTGGAGGATCTGGCCATGGACAGCAGGGAAGAAAAGATCAAACGGCGAGCCCATGAAATCTGGGAACAAGAGGGCCGGCCGGCTGGCCGCGAGCAGGAGCACTGGGACCAGGCCGTGCAGGAGATCGAGGCTGAGGGTTCGGAGACTGAACGTGGCCCGGTTTTGCCTGATCCGACAGTTGCAGCCGATTCCAATAGCTTGAAGCGTTGATCGTCAGATGCCGTGGCGTCTTGAGAGGACGATCAGGCAACCAAATTGGTGGAACCTCGTTTGCCGGACAGCAACCAGAGGAGGTTTCGATGAAGAGGTTCTTTTCACTCCTGATCCTGGCCGCTGGCCTTACGCTCGGCGCCTGCGACAACAATATCGAGCCGATGAAAGCCAACACCGGCCCCATCAACAAGAACCCACAGGTTGACCAGGCCGCCAGGCCAGAGTCCGCGACTGGTGATGATAAGCCAGCTATTGCGCCTCAGAGCCAATGAACTCCGTCTCACATTGCAACACACCTCTGCTGCGCGTCGCCTATCTCGATGGTGGACCGCAGGACGGCGCCCCGGTTATCCTGCTGCATGGCTGGCCCGACGACGCGACGACATACGCTCGGATTTCGCCGGTCCTTCATGAAGCTGGCTTCCGGACGTTTTCGCCTTGGTTGCGGGGCTTCGGGCCGACATCGTTCCTGTCAAAAGAAATCATGCGCTCGGGCGAGATTGCCGCGATGGCGCAGGATGTGCTGGATTTTGCCGATGCGCTTGGCCTCAGCCGCTTTGCAGTCGTCGGACACGATTGGGGCGCCCGGATATCCTATCTGCTCGCGTCGGTTTTCCCGGACCGCATCAAGTGCTGTGCTGCGCTGTCGCTCGGCTGGCAACCAGGCAAACCAGCAACGCCGGCGCCCGGACAAGCGAAAGCATTTTGGTATCAATGGTTCATGGCGACGGCACGGGGCGCCGAGTTCGTACGAAACAACGGCAAGGAATTCGCCAGATACCAGTGGGACAGCTGGGGTCCATCAGGCTGGTTCGACGACGCTATTTTCGATGGTGTCGCGAGTTCGTTCGAAAATCCTGACTGGGCGGATGTGACGTTGCATTCCTATCGGGTCCGATGGGAAGAGGCCGAGCCCGATCCCCGCTATGCCGAACTCGCCCGCCGGCAAGCAGCGGTCAAGATCATCACGGTGCCGATCCTGACGCTTCATGGTGGCGCCGACCGCGTTGTGTTTGCCCAGTCCTCAGAGGGGCTCGAAGAGCATTTCACCGCGTTCTACAGGCGGGTGGTGCTGGATGGCATCGGACACTTCCCGACGCGTGAGGCTTCTGATCAGGTTTCGCGATTGTTGGCTGCGTTTCTCGACAGCCATGGCAAACGCTGAAGTGGGGTCGTCATCCGACCTCATAGTAGAGGCCGGAACCTGACGCATCGCCGCGCATTTCGTCTCCATGCATGACGAACCGAAATGCGGCCTCGCAATCAATCGGCAGCCAGGGAGAATTTGAATGCAAGCTTCAGACGCAATCTCAGCACACCATGCTGGCCAGCTGGCCATAGTACCGTTTGTCGGCACGGTGACGGTACGATTTTCCGACGCCATAGTCGCTGCTACGGAACGGGCGAAAGTGCTTCAGGAAGAAGGACATGAGCCCGTGTTCTACATCCCTTTCGAAGACATCTATTTCGACCTTTTCGAAAAGACGAACACCACCAGCCGCTCCCCTTCGAAAGGCACCGCGAGCTACTGGCGCGTCCATGCGGTGGGCAGCTCGGCTGACGATTTCATGTGGGCATACGAGACGCCTGAAACCGCGGCGCGGCCCATTGCACGTCATGGTGCATTCGATCCGGAAAAGGCGCGCATCGATGCTGAGCCCGCGGAGGACAGACGGCACACGCCCCACGTCCCGGAGTAGATTGCCCGTTCGCAGCGGGGCGAGTTGATTCAAGGCTGGTGCTGACGGCGCGGAAACTCGTCATCAAGGATGCGTAGTGCCTCCTCATATTTGACAGTCGATGCCCCGACCTGTCGGGCTTGCCAGATATTGTCCGCCAGATCCGCGCGCTTCACCGGCAGCGCCAATGGATTCGATGCCGCTCGTCGCACGAACGCGAAGTAGTCCTCGCCATCCCTGCGCGACATGGCGTCGACGGCCGAAGCGATCGTCGGGCCAAAACCGGCCTCGTCCAACCTGGTCCGGTTCCAGCCTTCGCCCTTTTCCACGACGTCATGGAGATAGGCGACGACCTTCTGGTCCGTGGTTTCGACCGCGTCGACGACCCGGCGGCAGTGCTCGATATACGGTCGCCCGGTCTTGTCGCGCTGTGCTGCGTGGACCTCTTCGGCAATCTTGGCCGCCCGGTAAAACATGCTCATCTGGCTTGCCCTTCAGACATGGTTTCACCATCGCTCCTCGGTATCGTGGTGCGGCAGGTCTATTCCGCAGCAAACCCAGCCAAGTCGCTGCCTCGATCCATAATTGTAGCGCGGCTCCAGGCGAGCCGGATCGTCGAACGTTCCGACATGCAACGCGATCTCTCCGGGCGATGCGTCATAGGCAAGGCTGAGCGGCGATCCGCAGGCGGAGCAGAAGCCCCTCCGGGCAATCGGTGAAGATCTGCGATAGGCCGGCGTCGCATTGGTCCAGGTCACGCTTTGGGAAGGCACCCAGGCCACAACTGCGAAGGCACTGCCGGTCGTTCGCCGGCACATATCACAATGGCAATAATGCACTCTCGGTTCGCTTCCAACGCGGAAGCGGATCGTGCCGCAGAGACATCCTCCGCTTAGTTCCATTTTGGCGCCCCGGCTGACTTGCGGCTCCAACGCCTCTCGCGCGGTCTCATGCGAGCACCTCCATTCATCTCAGCGGAAACGCCAGCCATTTGCGTCGGTTCCTGTGGCTATTTCAGGAACCAGTGCTTGCGCGCGGCGTTGCGTGTCTTTGCCGACAAAGTGAGGAAACAGGGAAATGCATCGTCGGTCGGAGAAGCGCTGATGTCGATGCCGGGGCTGGCATACGGACCTCTCGGCGATCGATGCATGCATGTCTGCGTGGATATGCAGCGGCTGTTTGCCGAGCCGTCTCAATGGGCAACGCCCTGGATCACCCGGGTTCTCCCGCAGATCGAGAGGCTGGTCGAAAGACGCGCGCCACAGACGGTCTTTACACGCTTCCTGCCAGCCGAAAAGCCGGGGCAGGGCGTCGGCACATGGAAGCGCTATTATGAGCGCTGGGCTTCCCTGACGATCGAGACGATCGGGCCCGAAATGACCGAACTGTTGCCGTCTTTAGCCGGCTACTGCCCGCCAGCGGCGATCATCGACAAGCACATCTATTCGCCCTGGTTCGAAGGGCGCCTCAGAGCCCTTCTGGTGGAGCGCGGCATCGATACGCTGGTCATTACCGGTGGCGAAACAGATGTTTGCGTTCTCGCCACCGTGCTCGGGGCCATCGATTTCGGCTATCGCGTGGTTCTCGTCACGGACGCGCTGTGCAGTTCTTCTGACGCAACCCATGATGCACTGCTGACCGTTTACCACCAACGTTTCGCGCAGCAGGTCGAGACGGTTGAGATGGAAACGGTTCTCTCGAACTGGACTTGACGTCCGCTAACCCGGCCCGGGTGGAAGTGTCCATGCTTCCTTGCGCGGTTGGGCTGCCTATCTGTTAAGAGAATGACGGACACCAGAACAGGTAGCAGACGTGACGCAACGATCGGGAAGTGCTGACCTTCCACTCCATGGCGGGCGCGTGCCGAAATGGCTCGGCGACCGCATGACGCGTCTTGGCGCTGTGATGTGCGAGGCGATCATTCATCACTATGGTCGAGACGAGCTGCTGCGGCGGCTGGCGCATCCATTCTGGTTCCAGTCCTTTGGTGCTGTCATGGGCATGGATTGGCACTCGTCGGGGATCACGACCAGCGTCGTGGGCGCTTTGAAGCGTGGCCTCACGCCGCTCTCCGGCGAGCTCGGCATTCATGTCTGCGGTGGTCGCGGCGCGCATTCGCGCAAAACCCCGCATGAGCTGGAGGCCATCGGCCAACGCGTCGGCTTCGACGGGGCGGGCCTTGCCACCGTCAGCCGGCTTGTCGCCAAAGTCGACAGCGCCGCGGTCCAGGACGGTTTCGATCTTTACCTGCATGGTTTCATCGTCACCGATGACGGTCGCTGGGTCGTGGTGCAGCAAGGCATGAACGGTGACAGCAAGGTGGCGCGCCGCTACCATTGGCTCTCCGAGGGCCTCAAGAGTTTTGTCGAGCAGCCGCATGCCGCCATCGAGGGCGTCCATCAAGGTGAGATCGTCAACCTGACCGACAGGCGCGCCGACGCGTCGCGCCAAGGGCAACTGAACCTTTTGCAAGACCTCGGACCCGATCGCATCCTGGGCGAGCTTGCAGCATTGGAGCGTTGCGCGGAGCCGACGCGCCGGCAAGAACCGGAGCAGCCGCTGCTGCCGCATTTGGTCATGCCGGCCCACCATGATGTTCGCGAAAGCGATGTCGTCATGCATCGTCTTCACGGCAATATCGCAGCCGCCGCGAACCGCGGTCCCACCGATTTCGCCGAGCTCCTTCTGGTCCCCGGCGTCGGCGCGCGTACGGTGCGCGCGCTGGCCCTCGTTGCCGAGGTGGTGCATGGCGCGCCTTGCCGGTTTTCCGATCCCGGCCGCTTCTCGCTGGCGCATGGCGGCAAGGACAGGCATCCATTTCCGGTACCGCTGAAGGTCTATGACGAGACGATCGGGGTTCTGAAGTCGGCCGTGCAGAAGGCAAAGCTCGGTCGCGATGAAGAAATCGGTGCCTTGAGGCGGCTCGACGATCAGTCGCGGCAAGTCGAACGATACGTGACCGGCCCCAGCCTGAAGGAAATTGTCGCGGGAGAATTCGACCAGTCGCATCTGCTTGGCGGGCGCAGCGTGTTTGGCTGGGAAGCGCCGCCGGACACAGCATCAACTGAGCGGAACGAGAAAGCGTGAGCACGGGTGGAGGGGCTGGAGATCAATCGTCAAGATCGATGAGTGCGACACCGAGCTCCGGACGCTTGCTGCGACGTAGATGACCGGGTGCTTCCACCAGGGTGATTTCGAGCGTTGGCCGAACGATGCCGTCAAGCAGATGTCCACCCCGAGTGGTGCCGTCACTCGATCCAAGGACCGCATGGACGTGCAGGCTGGGCTTATCGTCGTCACCCAGTGCGACATCGCCGATCGCGCTCAGAACCTCGCACTGTTCGTCGACAGGGATCTTGCGGTAGGTCTTCGAGGCCGGATCGAACCAGCCCACCGTGGCTTTCTCGAAAGCCCCTATGGCGGTCAAGGACGCGCTGCCGATCTCCTGGTCGACCGCGAAGGCGGTCAGTGCCGCGAACGCTTCTTCGCCTGGGTCGAGCACCACGACGAATGTTCGTTGTCCGCCGATCTCATTGACGAGCTGCGATTTCATCCCTGTGCTCCCGCCGCATTCAGTGCCGGCCTCATATCAATGTGCGCGGTGTTCCGCATTGCGCTTGCGGGTCGCCGCAGCTTTCTTTGCCGATTCCGATCGGCTTGCGGCAGACCGTGATGCCGATGCCTTGCCGCCGCTTTTGCCGCCTTTGTGCGCCGCTGGATGGCCCGTGTGTTTGCCGCGGCCGGAACCGCCTTCCTTCTTGCCGCCGCCATCGTCCTTGTTGACGGTAGCCCATGCGCGCCGCTCTGCCTCCTTGTCGGAAACCCCGCGCTTCTCATAGCCTTCGGCAATGTGGTCGGCTTTGCGCTCCTGCTTGTCAGTGTATTTCGATTTCTCGCCTCGTGGCACGGCCTGTTCCTCCTGTTGAATAAGGGCTGAACGTCGACTCGACGCGCTGGTTCCAACAGAAGTCGCGTAGCCAATGGCGCATCGCGATGCATGGCCAAACACCGCCGCGCCGCGCAAGCTAGCGCCTTTCGGGCCGGGGAGAGTGCAGCAGCAAGGCGAGGGGGATTGGTTCAGCCGATTGCCAACCTCACGACGAGGGCCAGGATCACGACGCCGACCAAGCCGGCTATGAAGACGACCCGACGCGTGCGCGTTCGCAGGATGATATCGCCTTGTCTCGCCTGATCCGCAGAGAATACGGGTCCATTGTCACGGTCCTTGCCATGCCGACCATCGCTCATGATCGCCTCCTTCCCGCTGTTGGCACACAACCATCGCTTGACCGGGGAGGTTCCGATTGCGTCGATCCCGCCGACAGAAAAAAGGATCACAGGCTCGTGAGGAGGGAACTTTGCCCTCCGCGAGTGGTTTGGGCCGCTTGAGACCCAGCCAGCCCGGAGCCAGCCATGTCCGATGCCAAGACTTCCAGTGGCCTGAGCAGACGCATGTTCATGACGGCCTCTGTTTCGGCGGCGGCGGTGATGCCGCTTGTAAATTCCCCGACGAGAGCTGCCCAGCCCGCGTCCGCAAAACCGGCCGAACCGCGCGATTTGTCGGCGGTTTCGATGCGTATCAACAAGCAGACCTACAACCTCGCGCTCGACAATCGAACCAGCCTGCTTGACGCGCTGCGCGACCATGTCGGCCTGACCGGCACCAAGAAAGGTTGCGATCACGGTCAGTGTGGTGCCTGCACGGTGCTGATCGACGGAAAGCGGGTACTGTCCTGCCTGAGCTTTGCCGTCATGAACCAGGGCCGAGAGATCACAACGGTGGAAGGCCTGGCTTCGGCGGAAGGGGAATTGCATCCGGTCCAGCAGGCCTTCGTCGACCACGATGCCTTTCAATGCGGCTATTGCACACCGGGTCAGATCATGTCCGCCATCGGTTGCATCAACGAAGGCCATGCTGGGTCGGAAGACGATATTCGCGAATATATGAGCGGCAATCTATGTCGCTGCGCGGCCTATCCCAACATCGTTGCCGCGATCGTCCAGGCACGCGACGAGACCAGGAGGGCTTAGGATGCACCCATTCGTATATGAAAGACCAACCAGCGTCTCCGCGGCAATCGCCATGGCGTCCCGTCCCGATACCGTGCATGTTCCGCCAACCGGTGCCGACACGCAGTTCATCGCCGGCGGCACCAATCTGGCCGACTACATGAAGCTCGGTGTCGCGCGGCCGGAGCGACTGCTCGACCTCAACTCTCTTGCCGAGCCGGCCTTGCGGCAGATCAGGATAGACGATGATAAGATCCGGTTTGGTGCGCTGGTCCGTATGGGTGAAGCAGCCGACAACAATGATGTCAGGCGCCGTTGCCCGGTCCTCGCCGACAGCCTGAAATTCGCTGCCAGCGGTCAGCTTCGCAACATGGCGAGCCTGGGCGGCAATGTGCTGCAACGTACGCGCTGCGAGTATTTTCGAGAGATATCTTGGCCGTGCAACAAGCGCGAACCGGGCTCCGGCTGCGCTGCGATGGAAGGGTCCAATCGCCAGCATGCCGTGCTGGGTACGAGCGATGCCTGCATTGCCACGTATCATGGTGATTTCGCGCAGGCGCTGGTTGCGCTGGACGCCACCGTCGATGTCGAAGGTTCGCGGGGAAGGCGCACGCTCATTTTTGCCAAGCTGCATAGACGGCCGGGCGAGACGCCCGACATCGAGACGGATCTGGCCGCCGACGAGCTTATTACCGCCATCGAAGTGCCGCTCGCACGGTGGGCCAGCCGGTCGCGCTATCTGAAGATACGCGATCGCGAATCCTACGCGTTTGCGCTGGCGTCCGCGGCTGTCGCGCTCGACATGGATGGCGAGACGGTAAGGAGTGCGCGCATTGCGCTCGGCGGACTGGCGACGGTGCCGTGGCGTGCGCGCGAAGCAGAGGACACGCTACAGGGCAAAGTGCTTGACGAAGCCACGGCGCAGGAGGCCGCAGAGGCTGCTTTCGCCGATGCCAGACCGCGCGAGCATAACGCATTCAAGATACCGCTCGGCAAGCGCACGCTGGTGCGGGCGCTGCTCGAAACCCGGGATATGAAGGGCTGAGCCATGAACCAAGCTGCACCCGCTCCAAGGGAAAACCAGGGCGATCCCGTTGTTCGCATTGACGCCCGGCTAAAAGTTACCGGACAGGCCGGCTATCCCGCCGACATCGTCACCGCCAACGTCGCCCACGGTGCCCTTGCCACCAGCAGCATTGCGCGGGGCAAGGTTTCCGAACTTCACACGAAAGACGCCAGGGCCGTACCCGGTGTGCTGGACATCGTCACTTATGGCGATCTGGACAAGACCGACATGCCGAAATTCGGCAACACCGGCGCAAGTTCGATTGGGCCTTTGCACGACAAGACGGTTTTTCACGATGGTCAGATCATCGCTCTGGTGGTCGCCGAAAGCTTCGAGGCGGCGGAGGAGGCAGCGATGTTGATCCGCGCCGACTACGAGGACGAACGGCCCAGCGCCAGCTTTGATTCCAAGGGCGTGAAGATGGAACCGGCTGCCGGCAAAAGCCCGATGTTCAAGGAGGATGCGAAGGCCGGTGACTTCGACGCCGCCTGGGCGGATGCGACGGTGAAGATCGACGAAAAGTATTCGACGCCGACCCAGCATCATAATCCGATCGAGCTGTTTTCGACCACAGCCATATGGCAGGGCGACCAGTTGACGATCCACGAGCCCAGCCAGAATGTTACGGGCTGGAAGGTGGAACTGGCACGCCAATTGAAGCTCGATCCGGCCAATGTGCGGATCGTCAGTCCCTATATCGGCGGCGCCTTCGGCTCCAAGGGGCCGATGACGGCACGCACTGCGATCGTTGCCGTCGCGGCGCGGCGCATCGGCCGGCCGGTTCGCTGCGTCGTCAATCGCATGCAAGCCTTCGGTACGCAGACCTATCGAGCCGAAACGCGGCATCGGATCCGCATGGGCGCCGGCAAGGACGGCCGCATCACGGCGTTCGGACATGAGGCCTGGGAGGTGACGTCACGCCCTGACCCTTATGTCGTCGGCGGCACGTCAGCCACCGCGCGCATGTACAATTACGGCTCCGTTCTGACGCATGTTTCGCTGGTTCATGCCGACCGCAACACTCCTGGCTACATGCGATCGCCGCCGGAGACGCCTTATGTCTACGCGCTGGAAAACGCCATGGACGAAATGGCCGTGGCCCTCGGCATGGATCCTGTCGAGTTTCGTCGCATCAATGAACCGGAGAAGGAGCCGATCGGAGGCAAGCCATTTTCCAGCCGCTCACTCATCAAGTGCTATGACCAGGCGTCCGAGGCCTTTGGCTGGTCGAAACGCGATCCCACGGTCGGCTCGATGCGCGACGGCGATTGGCTGGTCGGGATGGGCTGTGCGACGGCAATCTATCCGACAGCCGCCGCGCCTTGCGCGGCCCGGGTTCGTCTCACCGCCGATGGCGAGGTTCGGGTCCAGTGCGGCTCGCATGAAATCGGCACCGGCGTTCGCACCATCGCCGGCCAGATGGCGGCCGAAAGGCTGGGGGTTGGCATGGACAAGATCAGCGTCGAGATGGGCGACAGTGCCTTGCCGCCGGCTCCGGTGTCAGGCGGATCGATCTCGACCGCCAGCGTCTGCTCCGCAGTCATGAAAGCCTGCGACGCGATACGCGAAAAACTGTTTGCCGCCGCTGCGGGCAAGGGGGCTCCGCTGGCAGGTTCGGCCAATGCGAAGCTGGATTTGAAGGACGAAGAGGTCGTTGCCGAGACCGGCAAGTCCGCCAAGCTGGCCGATGTGTTCAAGGCCATGCAGGTCGGCGCCATCGAAGAATATGCCGAGTTTGCGCCGAAGGGTTCTTCGCCTGAAGCCCTCAGCAAACTCTATGCCGGACAATCGGAGTTTCATGGTGGAGAGAACGACGAAGATTCGGTCAAATATGCCTTTGGCGCCGAGTTCGTCGAAGTGCGCATCAACAGCTATACACGCGAAATCCGGGTGCCACGCATTGTCGGAGCCTTCGCTGCCGGGCGCATCATGAACACGCGCACCGCGCGCAGCCAGTTGATGGGTGGCATGATCTGGGGCATCGGCCAGGCGTTGCACGAGGCCACGGAAATCGATCAGCGACACGCGCGCTACGTCAATCGCGACCTGCAGGACTATCTCGTGCCGGTCAACGCCGACATCAAACAGGTCGACGTTATCCTAGTCCCCGAAGTCGACCACCAGGTCAATCCTGCCGGCGTCAAGGGCTTGGGCGAACTCGGCAATGTCGGAACGGCTGCCGCCGTGGCGAGTGCCGTCTATCATGCCACCGGCAAGCGCATTCGCGATCTGCCGATCAGAATAGATGATTTGATAGGCTGAGGGTCAAGAGCTCTGAGAGGAGGGGCTTCACAAGCCGACATCGTCATCGAAATTGTCGCGGTGGCGGCGTTGTCCGACTGAAAAAGTTTTCGCATGCAGCGATAGCTTAATCGCCTTGGCTCTCGAGTGTCACTCCGGGGCTGTGGCCGGAGCCGTGTAACGGCGGCGTACAGCGTCAAGCACCCGCTTGCGACTATCCTGCGCCGACAGGGTCTTGTCCTCTTCCGCCTCGGCGGTTTCGCGCGCCAGGTCCTTGTCCCTGATCTGATGTCGGAACCATTTGGAATAGTCGCCGG
>NZ_RZRK01000299.1:0-6817 GCF_003997835.1 Mesorhizobium sp. M7A.F.Ca.CA.004.12.1.1 | reverse complement strand
GATCTTCT
Organism: Mesorhizobium sp. M7A.F.Ca.CA.004.12.1.1; assembly: GCF_003997835.1. NCBI lineage: Bacteria > Pseudomonadati > Pseudomonadota > Alphaproteobacteria > Hyphomicrobiales > Phyllobacteriaceae > Mesorhizobium > Mesorhizobium sp. M7A.F.Ca.CA.004.12.1.1. The sequence goes on along the minus strand of NZ_RZRK01000299.1, from coordinate 6,809 downwards.
TGATGGCATTGGCCATGTTCTCCACGGCGATGGTGACGAACCCTTCGGCGACAGTCTCGGGCGACCGCCCATCGCCGATTTCGGCGGCGAGTGCCGCAAATTTTGCTCGCACCGTCTCGACGTCGAGCGGCTCGTCCTGGCCGGGTCCAAAAATCGCCGGGAAGAAATCGGGCTGCAGCTTGCCAAGCATGACGTTGGCGTCGGTGACGGCGAGCGGGCCGCCGCGCCGGTAGGCTGCCGGGCCGGGATTGGCGCCAGCCGAATCCGGTCCGGCCCGGAAGCGGCCGGCCTCGTAATGCAGGATCGAGCCGCCGCCGGCGGCGACGGTATGAATGCGCATCATCGGCGCGCGGATGCGCACGCCGGCGACCTCGGTGTCGAAGGCGCGTTCGTATTCGCCGTCATAGTGGGCGACATCGGTGGAGGTGCCGCCCATATCGAAGCCGATGACCTTGTCGAAGCCGGCGAGCCTGGCTGTCTCGACCATGCCGACGACGCCGCCGGCCGGTCCTGACAGCAGCGCATCCTTGCCCTGGAACATGTCGGCGGCGGTGAGACCGCCCGACGACATCATGAACATGAGGCGAGGGCTTTCCCTCCCTCTCGAGGGGAGGATGGCGGCAAAGGCGCCGGGTGGGGTCGGATCGACCGGGCTCGACGTCGTGGCGGTGCCTTCCGAGAGGACCCCCTCTGCCCGCTTTGCCGACTGCCCTTCGCTATGGCTTCGGGCGGTCGTCGCTGAAAAAGCCAAATCGCTGGCTTTTTCTCGGCCTTCGGCCCATCGCTCCTCACCCCCCTCGAGGGGGGAGAGGACGCCGAGCTCTTGGCCAACCCTTTGCACATAGCGGGACAGGATCGGCGACAGGTAGGCATCGACCACCGCGGTGTCGCCGCGGCCGACCAGCTTGATCAGCGGCGAGACCTCATGGCTGACGGAGACTTGGGCGAAACCAAGTTTGCGGCAGACTTTTGCCACCGCCTTCTCGTGGTCGGGGTATTTCCAGGCGTGCATGAAGACGATGGCGACCGCATCGATGCCATCGGCCCTGGCCTGTTCGATCGCCGGCCGGCAGGCGGCGATGTCGAGCAATTGTTCGACGCAGCCATCGGCGCGCACACGCTCGTTGATTTCGATGACCCGCTCGTAGAGCTGTTCGGGAAGGATGATCTCCTTGGCGAAGATGTCCGGACGCGCCTGATAGGCGATCTTCAGCGCATCACGAAAGCCCTTGGTGATGAGCAAAAGCACGCGGTCGCCCTTGCGCTCCAGCAGCGCATTGGTTGCAACCGTGGTGCCCATCTTGATGTCGCCGATCAGGCCGCTCGGGATCGTGTCGCCGGCCGACAAGCCAAGAAGGTCGCGAATGCCCTGGATGGCAGCATCGTTGTAGGCTTCGGGATTTTCGGAGAGAAGCTTGCGCGGGTGCAGCCCGCCTTCCGGATCTCGGCCGATGATATCGGTGAATGTGCCGCCGCGGTCGATCCAGAAATCCCATTTTGCGGTCATGACAGCCCCTGGCGCTTTTACGTTCAATCGGTGGTTCGGCACATGCTGTTAGTTCGCCACGGCCTGAGCGGCAATCGCAAATGAACCAGACGATGTTACATGTCGAAACGCAACGTTACGAAACTCATGGCCGTCTGACGCATTTGTCCTTCGACCGCTCACGGCAACGTGAGCGTGTGTTGAAGGAGAGACAAATGAAAAAGCTCATTCTCGCGTCCGTTTCCGCTCTGGCCTTGCTTGGCGTCGCCGCCTGCAGTGACAGCGGTACGGACAATACCACCACCCAGAGCACCAATCCGCCGGCCGCCGAGGAACCGATGAAGCCGGCTACTCCGGAAGCCACGCCGCCGGCCGCGACGCCTCCGGCAACGGATAATTCTACCACGAAGAGCATCACACCCGAGAAGCCTGCCGAGCCGGCTCCGGCAACACCAGCTCCTGCGCCCGCGCAGTAGTGAGCAAGCAGTACTTCGTGTGATGAATGAGAAAGGCCGGCTCGCGCTGGCCTTTTTCATATTGTCCGAGCGCCGTGGCGTTCGAGTCCGATCGATTTGTCGCGCAAAGCCTGCGGCACTGTCCCGGCTTGATAGGAGCGGGCGGTGGCTCTAAGAAGCAGGCCATGTCCATTTGGGATCGCCTCGGCGAATTCATCACCCGCGTTTCATCCTCAGCCTCGTCGGGTGTCGCCGACGTGGTCGAGGCCGTGCGCACGGTTTTCGCCGGCGATGCGGATTTGCGCCGGCGTGTCGCCTTTTCGGTGGCGATGATCGCGCTGTCGGCCAAGATGGCCAAGGCCGATGGTATCGTCACCCAGGACGAGGTGCGCGCCTTCCAGGAAATATTCGAAGTGCCGCCGAAGGAGACGCGCAATGTGGCGCGTCTGTTCGATCTCGCCCAGCGCGACGTGGCCGGTTTCGAGACCTATGCAGAGCGGATGGCGCAGATGTGCGGTTCCGGGCATTCCAATTGTGTGATGCTGGAAGACATACTCGACGGTCTGTTCCACATCGCCAAGGCCGACGGGCTGGTGCACGAGCGCGAAGGCCACTTCCTGCACCGCATCGCCGAGATTTTCCGCATCGACGAAGCGCATTACGAGACCATCATGGCGCGACATGTCAACCTGGGCGCCGGGGATCCTTATGTCGTGCTTGGCATCGAGCGCGGCAAGCCGTTCGAAGAGGTCAGGAAGCGCTATCGCAAGCTGGTTTCCGACAATCATCCGGACCGGCTGATCGCGCGCGGCCTGCCTCAGGAATTCATCAAGATCGCGACCACCAGGGTGGCGGCGATCAACGTTGCCTACGAGATGATCGAGCGGGGCCTGCGCCACGCATGAGCGGCTTTCTGCCCGACGAGCCACGTGCCGAAGTCAGGGTATCGCCGAATTTCGGCCCGCGGCGCGAGACGCCCAGGCCTGACATGATCGTGCTGCACTACACCGGTATGGCGACCGGCGCCGGGGCCGAGGCCTGGCTTTGCGACCCGGCCAGCGAGGTCTCGTCACATTATCTCGTCCACGAGAATGGCCATATCGTGCAGATGGTCAGGGAAAGCGACCGCGCTTGGCATGCCGGCAAGAGTTCGTGGTTCGGACGGGCCGACATCAATTCCTGTTCGGTCGGCATCGAGATCGTCAATCCAGGGCATTCGCTGGGCTATCCCGGTTTTCCCCGGCGGCAGATCGATGCGGTGATCGCGCTGTGCCGTGGGATCGCCGGTCGGCATTCGATCGCCGCCGAGCGGGTACTCGCGCATTCTGATGTTGCGCCGGGGCGCAAGATCGATCCCGGCGAGAAGTTTCCGTGGCGGACGCTGTTCGAGGCCGGTGTTGGCCATCTCGTGGCGGCCGCGCCCGTCAGGCGAGGCGCCACTCTGACAACCGGCGATACCGGCGGCGACGTCGAAGCGTTGCAGTCGATGCTGGCCCTCTACGGCTATGGCGTTGAAATATCGGGCATTTTCGACCGGCAGACGGAGGCGGTGGTCGAGGCCTTCCAGCGTCATTTCCGGCCGCGCAAGGTGGACGGCGTTGCCGACGGCTCGACGCTGCGGACGCTGCAAAGGCTGCTTGCTTCCATGAGGCGCTGACCCCCGGGAGAGCCTCTCCCAAGCAATTCTTTCCAATCCTTAAGTTACAAGCTGTCACTCAAAGTGACTTGCCTGGCCTTGTTTGACACCAATTCGGGCGTCAAACGGCTGACGTGTAGATGTCGGACCCCAAGCCCCCCGGGTTGTTCCGACGTTGGTTAGGCGTTGCTGCGTGAACATCTTCGCGCGGTTCAGACAGAACAGGATCACATGCAGAAATTTACCGTTTTAACGGCAGCTCTTGCTGCCGGCGTAATGACTTTTGCCTTCAGTGCCGCAGATGCCGCGCCCCTCAGCCCGCGAGCCGATCAAGGGCCTGTCGTGGCATCCGCGAAAAGCGGCAAGGCCCCACAGGCCAGAAGCGGCAAGGCAGGCCACGACGCCAAGGCGACGAAGCGGGCTTCCGCGAAAATGGAAAAAGCAAGCTGGTCCAAGCCGAAGAAGTCCGCCAGAAAGCAGACGAAGCGTGGCCGAAAAACCGTCGACATGACGGCAACGGCGTCGATCGGTGTCCGGAACGCGGCAGCCTCGGCGGCCGCGGTGGCCAGCAGCGGTCAGTATTCCGCTATCGTTGCCCGCTATGCGGCGATCGAAGGCGTTCCGGTATCGCTCGCCTCGGCGGTTATCCAGATCGAAAGCAACTACCGGCCCAACATCGTTGGCGGCGCCGGCGAGATCGGCTTGATGCAGATCAAGCCGGCCACGGCTCGGATGATGGGCTATAGCGGCTCCGCCAAGGGCCTGTTCGATCCCGACACCAACATCAAATACGGCATGAAATACCTTGCCAGGGCGCGGAGCCTCGGCGGCGGCACGACCTGCGGCACCATTCTGAAATACAATGCCGGCCACGCCGCAACGCGGATGAACCCGGTGTCGGCCGCCTATTGCGGCAAGGTCAAGGTGCAGATGGCTGCGCTGGGATCGCCCGCATAAGTCTGCTTTTTCGTTTGCGTTTTCGGGCGCGAACCCCTTTATACGCTCTGCCAGCTGGCTGGGCGGCCGCACCCGCAAACGCCGAAAGGTCGTGGGTGAGGAAAGTCCGGGCTCCATGGAAACACGGTGCCGGTTAATGGCCGGCGGGGGCGACCCCAGGGAAAGTGCCACAGAAAGCAAACCGCCACGATCCGGCTTGCCGGATTCGGGGTAAGGGTGAAAGGGTGGGGTAAGAGCCCACCGCGCGACTGGCAACAGGAGCGGCACGGTAAACCCCACCGGGAGCAAGACCGAATAGGGACGGTGCGAGGGGAAACCCTCGAGGGCTGTTTCCGGCTCACCGTCCGGGTAGGTTGCGTGAGGCGCATGGCAACATGCGCCCAAGATGAATGGCCGCCACGTTCTCGCCCCGCAAGGGGCGGGGGCCATACAGAACCCGGCTTACAGGCCAGCTGGCAATTTCTCTCCCCCGATATCAAGAGAAGTCTCTTGAATTCAGCAGGTTGCGCCCTCGGGCGCGCCTGTTGATTCAAGCCTGCCCGGCCGTTCATCCGTGCGAGCGAGAGTCGGCCATTGCTTGAAACCGGTGCGATTAAATCGTACCATGATCGGGAAATGGTATCGGGAGCCTCTCATGGGACAGGTCGACAAACGCAGCATCACGCTGTCGCCGGAACTGGCGCAGGCGGTGGATGATGTCGTCGCCGCCGGCGAATATGCCTCCGCCAGCGAAGTGATCCGCGATGCGCTGCGGCAATGGAAGGATCGGCGCGATCTCTTCGGCTATACGCTCGATGAGTTGCGCAAGCTGGTGCAGGAAGGGATAGACAGCGGGCCGGGACGATTTGCGTCGATGGATGAAATCAAGGCCGAGGCGCGGAGGCGCTTGCGATCTGACGACGCAGCATGAATTCGCTATTCATCGCCCGGAACGCGCGCGCAGAAGACGATTTGATCGCGATCTGGCTTCATGTTGCACGCGATAGCGAGGTCGCAGCGGATAGGTTGCTCGATCGCATCGAGGCACGGTGGCAGCAACTGGAGACCTATCCCTTCTCCGGCGCGCCGCGCGATGACATCGCGCCCGGCGTCCGTCATCTGCTCGTTGGCGACTATCTCACCTTGTATCGTGTAGGTGACGACGCGATCGAGATCATTCGTGTACTGCACGGCTATCGCAACATAGAAGCCGACGATCTCGGCCCGTGATCGGTCCGGTTAGCCGCCGATCTTGTCCAGCGACGTCTCGATTGCCTTCCAGAGCTCTTCCACCGGCTCGCAGCCGACCGAGAGGCGAACGAAGCCGGCGGCAACGGCATCGCCTCGCTTCAAGCGCCGCTCGGCGGAGGTGTGGACGCCGCCGAAGGATGTCGCGGCCTGCATCAAGGCGCAATTGTTGATGAAATCCTCGGCCTTGTCCTCCGAGGCGAGCTCGAAAGAGATCAGAAAGCCGAAGCGCTCCATCTGGGCACGGGCAAGGTTGTGCGACGGATCGCCTTCCAGTCCGGGATAACGCAGGCCGCTGATTGCCCGGTGGCCCTGCAGCCGCCGCGCGATGACTTCCGCCGAGGAACACATGCGATCGAAGCGCACATCCAGTGTCTCCAGGCCGCGATGCACCAGCCAGGCTTCGAATGGTCCGGGAATGCTGCCGGAAACTTCGCGCCAGCCGGTCACGGCGGCGATGATCTCGGCATTGCGGCTGGCGACATGGCCGAACAGCACATCTGAATGGCCGTTGGGTGCCTTGGTGTCGGCGGCAACGACGATATCGGCGCCATGGTCGAGCGGCCGCTGGCCGAAGGGTGTCATGGTCGTGTTGTCGACCACAAGGATCGCGCCGGCTTTGTGAACAGCATCGGCAACGGCGGCGATATCGCAGATATCCAACCCCGGATTGGCAGGGGTTTCGACAAAGGCGAGGCGATAGCCATCGAAGCCGCCGTCGAGGAAGGTCGAGGTAGGCCTGACATCGTAGGCGATGCCGAGCGGCTTGAGGAAGCGATCGGCCAGCGCTCTTGTCGTGTGGTAGCCGTCCGATGGCAGCAGGATACGGTCGCCAGTCTTGAGCACGGCAAAAAACGCCGCCGAGATTGCCGCCATTCCTGAAGGGAAGGCGACGCAAGGCGCGTCCTCCAGATGGGCCAGCATATGTTCGACCGCGTCCCAGGTCGGGTTGCTGAATCGCCCGTACTGGTTGAAACCGGTGGCGTCGCCGGGCGCATGAAAGATGGCGGCCATGGTCAGTGGCAGGGGAATGGAATCGCCCATGGCA
>NZ_RZRK01000298.1:0-6834 GCF_003997835.1 Mesorhizobium sp. M7A.F.Ca.CA.004.12.1.1 | reverse complement strand
GTATATGGACCAGGTGCGCGGTGTCGGCGCCGACATCATCCTGGGCAACACCTATCATCTGATGCTGCGGCCCGGCGCCGAGCGTGTGGCGCGGCTCGGCGGTTTGCATGAATTCGCCCGCTGGCCGCATCCTATCCTGACCGACAGCGGCGGTTTCCAGGTGATGTCGCTGTCGAAGCTGAGAAAGCTGACCGAAAAGGGCGTCACCTTCCGCTCGCATATCGATGGCGCCGCCTACGAGATGTCGCCGGAGCGTTCGATAGAGATCCAGGGATTGCTCGATTCCGATATCCAGATGCAGCTTGACGAATGCACGGCGCTGCCGGCCGAGATGAAGGAAATCGAGCGCGCCATGGAGCTGTCGTTGCGTTGGGCCGAGCGCTGCAAGACGGCGTTCGGCGATCAGCCGGGCAAGGCGATGTTCGGCATCGTGCAAGGCGGCGACAACGCGGCGCTGCGGGAGCGCTCGGCGCAGGCGCTGAGCGCGATGGAGCTGAAGGGCTATGCGGTCGGCGGCCTGGCCGTCGGCGAACCGCAAGCGGTGATGCTCGAGATGCTCGACATCACCTGCCCGGAACTGCCAGCGGACAAGCCGCGCTATCTGATGGGTGTCGGCACGCCCGACGATATCCTGAAATCGGTGGCGCGCGGCATCGACATGTTCGACTGCGTGATGCCGACACGGGCCGGCCGCCACGGCCTTGCCTATACAAGGCGCGGCAAGGTCAATCTGCGCAACGCCCGCCATGCCGACGATCCACGGCCGCTCGACGAGGAAAGCGACTGCCCGGCCGCCCGGGACTACTCACGCGCCTATCTGCATCATCTGGTGCGCTCGCAAGAAGCGCTCGGTGCTATGCTTTTGACCTGGAACAACCTTTCTTACTATCAAAAGCTGATGCAGGACATCCGCGCTGCGATCGAGACCGGCGCCTTCGAGGCGCGCGGCGCGGAAATCACCGAGGGCTGGGCGAGGGGCGATATCCCGTTGCTGTGAGGCCTCAAGTGCTGAGCGAATTCGAGGCGCGCAGGCTGCAGCCGGTGATCTGGAACGTGCCATCGGGCTGTTGCTGCAACGTGTAGACCGCCTCGTAATCCTTGCCGTCGGGGCCGACGATCAGCACCTGCTGGACGATCGAACCCGGAGCGGTCTCCTCGACCTTGCCGAAGGAATAGGTCCGCGGCTTGCGCACCGGCGGATAGCCGTTGGTCACCATGTTCATGAAGGCATCGACGGTCGGGAAGATCCGCTTCACATTCGGGGCGGCGAAGCTGTAGGCGGTGGCGCCGTCATTGGCGATGAGGGCCTTTAGCTGACTGTCGATGACGGACTGGCCCGCCTTGATCTCGGCATCGCCGGCCAATACCGACGACGCGAAGAGGAATGGAACGACTGCGATTGCGAAAAAGGCGCGGCGCATGGCCTGTCTCCGTTATCCCGCGAAATATCTTCCCTCGAAATGCTGCTGTCCGAAGACACATCATAACATACGCTTGGCAGCGCATCGCGGTTTCAGCGATTGCGAATATTCACTGGCGATCGGTGACAAGTTCCACGCCAGTGGCGGAGTTGCAGCAGGCGGTAGCCTAGGCCCGAGCCGGCTGAGCATTCATTCCAGCGCTTGAAAGCCCGCCTCCAGTCTGCCAGAAGGGCCGCTGGACTTGGACGTTTAGCGGGACGAAGCCATGAAGGCGTTTTTCGTGCAGATCAAATGCGAGCTCGGCAAATCCTATGAGGTTGCCAGCGCGCTTGCCGATGCCGAGATCGCCTCGGAAATCTACTCCACCGCCGGCAATTACGATCTGCTCGCCAAATTCTACGTCGACGACGAGGAAGACGTCGGCCATTTCGTCAATGAGAAGGTGCAGATTCTCCCCGGCATCAAGGACACGTTCACCGTCGTCACGTTTCGCGCTTTCTAGCCTGGAAACGCATTTGCCCGGGCACGAGGCAAAGGCTGATCAAGGTCATATTTCACCTGCCTCAATTTTAGGCAGGCGCAACATACTGATCGCCCGTATCTCCCAAATCACCGATTGCGCTTGATTTTCTCCGGCGACGTCAGTGAAATGGCGTCACAGGGGAGTATGCGATTGGCAGCGTTCGATGAAATGCTTCCGGAAATCTCCGGATTGAGAAGACCGTATTCGGCTTATGATCGCTGGCTGAAGGAGCAGGATCCGGCCAGGCTGACCGAGAAGATGCAGGACGCCGAACGCGTCTTCCGCAAGACCGGCATCACCTTCGCCGTCTATGGCGAGCAGGAAGCTTCCGAGCGGCTGATCCCGTTCGATATCGTTCCACGCATCATTTCAGGCAATGAATGGCGGCGCCTCACGCAGGGCATCGAGCAGCGCGTGCAGGCGCTAAACGCCTTCCTCGACGACATCTACCACCGCCAGGAAATCCTGCGCGCAGGGCGCGTCCCCAGGGAATTGATCGCCAGGAACGAGGCCTTCCTGCCGGAGATGATCGGGGTCAGGCCGCCGGCCGGCGTCTACACCCACATCATCGGCGTCGACATCGTCCGCATCTCGGAGGACGAATTCTACGTGCTGGAGGATAATGCGCGCACACCGTCGGGCGTCTCCTACATGCTGGAGAACCGCGAGACGATGATGCAGCTGTTCCCCGAGCTGTTCCAGAAGATCAAGGTACGGCCGGTGGAAAACTACCCGCAGCTTCTGCGCCAGTCGCTGGCGGCGGTGCGGCCGCAAAGCACCAAGGGCGCGCCGACCATTGCGGTGCTGACGCCCGGCAGCTTCAACTCCGCCTATTTCGAACACGCCTTCCTCGCCGACCAGATGGGCGTGCAGCTGGTCGAAGGCCAGGATCTGCGCGTCGTCGACGGCCATGTCGCGATGCGCACGACCGAAGGCTACAAGCAGATCGATGTGCTCTACCGACGCGTGGACGATTCCTTCCTCGATCCGCTGACCTTCCGACCGGATTCGGCACTCGGCATACCCGGCATCATGGATGTCTATCGGGCCGGCAACATCACCATCGCCAATGCGCCGGGCACCGGCATCGCCGACGACAAGGCGATCTATTCCTACATGCCCGAGATCATCGAATTCTACACCGGCCGCAAGGCGATCCTGGGCAACATCCCAACCTGGCGCTGCTCGGAGCCCGACAGCCTGAAATACGTGCTCGAGCACATCGACGAGCTGGTGATCAAGGAAGTCCATGGTTCCGGCGGCTACGGCATGCTGGTCGGGCCGGCTGCGACCAAGAAGGAATGCGAGACCTTTGCCAAGAAACTCCAGGCAAAACCTTCGAATTACATCGCCCAGCCGACGCTGGCGCTGTCGACATGCCCGATCCTGACGGAAAAGGGGCTGGCGCCGCGCCATGTCGATCTCAGGCCTTATGTGCTGGTCTCCGATCGCATCCAGATCGTGCCCGGCGGCCTCACGCGTGTCGCGCTGAAGGAAGGCTCGCTGGTCGTGAATTCCTCGCAAGGCGGCGGGACGAAAGATACTTGGGTGCTGGATGATTAAAGCGAATAGCGAATAGTGAGTAGCGAATAGGGGAAGGAGGGCAGCAAGACGGCGATCAATTCTTACAGGGACCTAATTGTTTGGAAAGCGGCCGTCGAGTTGGCGGTGGATTGCTATTCGGTAACCAAAGCCTTTCCAAGCAGCGAAATCTACGGGATGACCTCTCAGATGCGGCGGTCTTCCGTATCAATTGCAGCAAACATCGCCGAAGGGCATGGGCGGGAGAGTACGGGATCATTCATTCAATTTCTGCGCATGGCGCAGGGATCTCTCAAAGAGTTGGAAACACACCTGATCTTGTCTGAAAAAGTAGGGTTGATGGTTGAAGCAGAGGTGGTGCGTTTGCTTAGCAAGGCCGATGAGATCGGGAAAATGCTACGTTCCATGATCAGGAGTTTGCAACAAAAATCATGAAGCTGATTTTCCCCTATTCGCTACTCACTATTCGCTATTCGCTCGAAATCGGGGCACGATGATGCTTCTCGGCCGCACCGCCAACGGGCTTTACTGGATGAATCGCTATATCGAGCGGGCGGAGAACATGGCGCGCTTGGTCGATGCCGGTTTGCGCATGGCGCTGACTCGTACCCAGAGTGCCTCGGAAGAGTGGAATTCGGTGCTGCTCAGCGCCGGTTCCGACGTCACCTTCAGCCAGAAATATTCTGACTATACCGCGGCCAACGTCGCCGACTTCCTGTTGCGCGACACGTCGAACCCGTCGAGCACGATGGCGTCGATCGAGACGGCCCGCAACAATGCCCGCATGGTGCGTACCGCGCTGACGCGCGAAACCTGGGAAAGCATCAACGAAGCCTGGATGTCGCTGAAGCGGATGCTGGCCAAGCCGATCGACGAGCGCGACCTGCCCAGCGTACTCGACGCCATCAAGCGCGAGACGGCGCTGATCCGCGGCTCGTTCTACGGCACCATGCTGCGCAACGAGATCTTCGACTTCTCGCAGCTCGGCACTTATGTCGAGCGCGCGGACAACACGGCGCGCATCCTCGACGTGAAATATTATGTGCTGCTGCCGTCGATCTCCTGGGTCGGCTCGACGCTCGACAATTATCAGTGGGAATCGATCCTGCGTTCGGTCTCGGCGCATCGCTCCTATCGCTGGGTCTACGACGCCGATTACAAGCCGACCAACATTGCCGATTATCTGATCCTCAATGTCCGCATGCCGCGCTCGCTGATGTTCTGCTATCGCTTCCTGTCGGAGCATCTGAAATTCCTCGGCGACGATTACGGCGAGCGCCATGCCTGCCACGCAACGGCCGAGAAGACGCAGACAATGCTGAGAGCCGGGTCGATCAAGGGCATATTCGACGCCGGCCTGCATGAATTCCTTGCCAATTTCATTCGCGACAACACCAAACTGGGCGAAGAGATCGCACAAGATTATCGGTTCAATTGAGCATGGTCCCGAAAGGTGGGAGCCGGTTTTCTCAGACAAATGAAACCGTTTGTCCGGAGATCGTGCTCACAAACGGAATAGAAGCATGCGGCTGAAGATCACCCATCGGACCGAATACCGCTACGACGCGCCGGTGCACTATCTGTTGCAGCGGCTGCGGCTGCTTCCGGTCAGCGGGTCGACGCAGACCGTTCTGTCCTGGGCCTTGACCATCGAAGGCGCGCGCGAAGAAGTTCGCTTTGTCGACCATTTCGGCAATGACACAAGGCTGCTAAGCGTCGAGGGCGAGCGCGACTTCATCACGGTGGAAGCATCAGGCGAAGTGGTGACACGCGACACCGCGGGTGTCTCGGGGCCGCACCAGGGCTTTACGCCGCTCTGGCTGTACAGCCATGAGACGCCATTGACGGTGATCGGCAGCGGTATCCGCGAACTCGCCGCATCGGTCGGCAAGGGCAGCGACATCGAAAGGCTGCACCGGCTGATGGCTGTCATCGGCGAGCGCGTTGTCTACACGCCCGGCACCACCAGTGCGACGACGCCGGCGGAGGAAGCCTTGGCGCTGAAAACCGGGGTCTGCCAGGATCATACCCATATCTTTGCCGCCGCGGCGCGTGCCATGGGCTTTCCGGCCCGCTATGTCAGCGGCTATCTGATGCTGGAAGCCACGGTCGAGCAGGCGGCCAGCCATGCCTGGGCCGAGGCGCATGTTTCGGGTCTCGGCTGGGTTGCCTTCGATGCCGCCAATGGCATTTCACCCGACGAGCGTTATGTAAAGGTGGCAACGGGCCGCGATTACCGCGACGCCACGCCGGTGTCGGGAATTCGGCTGGGACAGGCGGAAGAACAGCTTGCGGTCACCGTCACGGTGGAGCAGTAATCCTCGCAAGATTGCTGCCGAGCGATTCATCGTTTCAAGGAAACGCCGAACCGCTCTATCCCCTTGTTTTAACGCAATTCCGGACGGAAAACCGCTTCACACTTTTCCTGGAATTGCTCTAGAAGAGATTCCATGACCTATTGCGTTGGCCTGAAGATCGATCGCGGGCTCGTGTTCATGTCGGACACGCGTACCAATGCAGGCATGGATTCCATCTCCACCTTTCGCAAGATGCATGTCTGGGAAGAGCCGGGCGAGCGCGTCATCGTTTTGATGTCGGCGGGCAATCTGGCGACGACGCAGGCCGTGGTCAGCCTGCTCGACGAGCGCACCAAGGCGATCTCCGAAAGACATTCCACGCTGCTCGAAACGCCGTCGATGTACCAAACGGTCCGCATTGTTGGCGACACGGTCAAGGAGGTCATCGCCAATTCGTCATCCGCTGGCGAGAAGGCGGATTCCTATTTCAATGCGTCCTTCATCCTCGGCGGTCAGATCAAGGGCAGCGAGCCGCGCCTGTTCATGATCTATCCCGAAGGCAATTTCATCGAATCGACCGATGACACGCCGTTTTTCCAGATCGGCGAGACCAAATACGGCAAGCCGATCATCATCCGCGCCTACGAAAAGACGATGAGCCTCGCCGAGACGGTGAAGCTGCTTTTGGTGTCGTTCGATTCGACGTTGAAGTCGAACCTGTCCGTCGGCTTGCCGCTCGACCTGCTGTTCCTGGAGAAGGACGCCTTCAAGGTCGGATTGAAGAAGCGGATCGGCCAGGACGACCAGTATTACCGCACGATCTCCGACGGCTGGTCGAATGCGCTGAAGACGGCCTTTGCCAGCCTGCCGGATTTCCCGGGCTGAGGCGTGCGGCATCCGTTGTCGGTTGCGTCTATTTCACGCGTTAATTAATAAAGAGACCAGCCGCGATGGATGGTGGCGGTCGATCATGTCGGGAGGACAGGATGAACAACGATGATTTCCGGCAATGGTCGCGCCGCGCCGCCGACTGGGGCGCCGACTACCGCAA
>NZ_RZRK01000297.1:0-6834 GCF_003997835.1 Mesorhizobium sp. M7A.F.Ca.CA.004.12.1.1 | reverse complement strand
CACCAGGCTCCTGGGGGGAGCGAGCCATGCCGTCAGGGCGGTACGAGACGATTATCTTGTATTCCCGCAATGACGCGTTCGGCGACGGATTGATCCGGATTCCGGCTTTGCGCGCCGCCAGAACGGCATTCCCCGATAGTTTCATCGTCTACGGAACCACCCGGTCGTCGTCCCTTGAACATAGCCTCAATCGCCATGCCGGCCATTTGGTCGATGCGATCAATGTGCGCACGCCGCTGGCGCGCCTGGTCGCCGATCACCGCAAGGGCAAGGGGCGATTGGCCGTTGTCGATTTCCGCATCTCGGCGCGTTGGCTGCTTCAAGCCTCGGCATCACTGCTCGGCCGCGGCATCGCCTATGAGGCAAACTTTCCGGCTTTCGCCCTTTCCTGGCGCCTGGGCCAAAGGCCTGAAGCACGACCCGGGCACAATGCCTGGCGCTACCACCGCCTCATCGAACGCCTTGCCGGCAAGCGGCTGCCTTTCGATCATCGGCTAGAGCCGGGCCCGGCCGCGCGAGCGGCGGCCAGGAGCCTTGCGGACGGCAAGCATGCTCCGTTGATCATTATCGCTGCGCACGGCAGCGCCAGCAAGCGCATGTCGGCGGATCAGGTTGCCGCGATCGCCGACAGCCTGATCGCCGACGGGGCGAACCTTCTCTATGTGAAAACCCCAGGCGATGGTCCCGATATGGCTGAACTGGCTCAGCGCGTACCGAAGCTGCGGCTTGTCGATTCCGCCGCGATCGAAGGTGTCGATATCGGTGACATCTTGCTGGCGCTCGGCGAGTTTGCCGATCTTTACATCGGCGCCGAAGGCGGTACCGCACATCTCATGGCAACCGTGATGACGCCGATGGTTATCCTCAGTGGCGGCGCCAACATGGCCCGTTGGAGGCCGCTTTCGAACTGCGTGGACGTGATCGAATCCCGCCATGCCAGTCCGACCGGTCTGGTCGCCAATGTGCCTGCGCCGACAATCATCGAAGCGGCGCAACGCATGCTGGCGACGCGCCGCCGCGACCATCCCCATCTGCCGGATCTCGCAAACTGTCAGCCCAGCAATTTCGCGACAACGACATGCATGAAGACTTGAAGCGCGCCGTTTGAACTTGAATTCATTTGGTCGCGCTTCGAAGCGCGTTGAGATTCAGGTCGGCCATTTGCAGGCCAGCCTCACCTGAACATCGGCGCCATGGTACAATGGGTTCGGTGGAGCGAAGCGCTGCAACCATGGTGACCACCGGCACAATGCAGGCGGAGTTCTCGGCGGCAGATCTGGCGGCTGTCGCATTTTGGTTCCAATGGAGTTCCTCTCAGTCCTCAATGAGAATAGCAAATGCCAGAGAACAACGCGCTGAACACAAAGCATGGCGGCGAATGGACGATAGCCTGGCGCTTGGTCATACTGACGGCGACGGCGATTAACGTCGCGATGCTCTTAGCCGCTCTGTTCGTTGCGCAGATTCGTGGTCTGGACGCGTGGATCTTTTATCGAGATCCATCTGCGGTCGCCGAAGTCGGCTTCTATACAGGGTGGATTTCGTCCCTGGGTGCTTCACTGTGGATCGGCTCCGGCGCGGTGACCCTGTTTGCTGGCCTGCTCACGCACCGATGGGATTGCACGTTTCTCGGCGGCCTTACCCTGTTCCTGGGGCTCGATGACCTGTTATTGATCCATGAGGACGTGCTCCCCATGGTTGCGATACCAGAGATCGTTGCGATGATTGTCTACGCCGCCGCCGGGCTGTTCTGGTTCTTTCGGCTGCGACGGAAGACATTCGACGGCACGATCGTCTTTGTGGCCGCAGGCTTCCTGCTCGCGCTGTCGGCATCCATCGACCAGATCGGAGATCTGTTTCCTACCCCTGGTTCTGCGGCCGCCATCGCCGAAGACGTCGTCAAAGAGCTTGGCATCTTCCTTTGGGCGGCAGGTGCCGTTGGGTACGCGGCGATGGTGACACGATTGGGCCGTCCGTGGGTGGATCCAGCCGACTCCACCTCTGCCGACTGACTGCCGCACGCGGGCATTTTCGACCAGACTAGAGCATTTCACCGTTTCACGGAAACGGCGAGCTGCTCTAACTCTTTGTTTTGACGCAATTCTAGACGGAAAACCGCTTCACACTTTTCCTAGAATTGCTCTAGTCCAGATCGAACCGCGCGATGACAGGCACATGGTCCGACGGGCGCTCCCAGCCGCGCGCCGGACGCAGGATCTCGTAGCCGGAAAAGCTGGGCACCAGGTTTGGCGACGACCAGACGTGGTCGAGACGACGGCCGCGATTGGACAGCTCCCAATCCTGCGCGCGATAGCTCCACCAGGTGTAGAGCTTCTGCTCATGCGGCACGTTGAGCCGCATCAGGTCGACCCAGTCGCCGGCGCGGCGCATCGCCTCGAAATTTTCCGTCTCGATCGGCGTGTGGCTGACCACGTTGAGCAATTGCTTGTGCGACCAGACGTCATGTTCGAGCGGGGCGATGTTGAGGTCGCCGACCAGCACCGAGCCGGACACCTCGTCATGTTCTGCCCGGATGGCATTCATCTCGGCGACGAAGTCGAGCTTGTGCTTGAACTTCCTGTTGATGACGGGATCCGGTTCGTCGCCGCCCGCCGGAACGTAGAAATTGTGGAGCAGGATCGCCTTGCCGCCGGCCCGCACCGTCACCGAGAGGTGCCGGCTGTCCTCTATCTCGCAAAAGCGTCGCTTTTCGACCACCTCGATCGGTCGCCGCGCCACCGTCGCGACGCCGTGGTAGCCCTTCTGCCCATGGAAAGCGATGTGCTCGTAGCCGAGCTTGCGAAAAGCCTTTTCGGGAAACAGTTCGTCGGGAACCTTGGTTTCCTGCAGGCACAGCACGTCGGGCGCATGCTCGACGAGCAGGCGCTCGACGATCGGCATGCGCAGGCGAACGGAGTTGATGTTCCAGGTGGCGATAGAGAAGGGCATTGGCAATCCAGGACAGCGTGCGACCGGCCAGAACCGATGGGCCCCGGCGGGGAAGACGCCTTTCGACGGAGTCAGTCCGGGAAACTGCCAGCCGCAAGCCGCAAAGACAAGCCGGGCCACGCCCGCTGAGGCGTGACCCGGCGCTTTCCACAGCTATTGGTGCGATTGGCCTAGCGCGCCTTGTTGGTGTTGAGTTCGCGGTTCGCCGTGTAGTCGATGGCGAAAGTATCAGGGGCGAAGCTGACGCCTTCCTTGGTGTTGAAGATCATCACCGTCGTGTCCTTGCCCTGCGCGTCGGTGATCGTCCACTGCCGCAAGTCGAAGGTTTTCGGATCGAACATCATGGTGATCTTCGAATTGCCGAACACCGATTTGTCGGCGAGCTGGATGGTGGTGAGGTCATCCTCCTGCTTGACGCTTTTGACGCGGTCGCCGGAGAGATCGATCCTGTTGTCGAGCAGCAGCTTCAAGGGTGTCTTCGACAGCGGATAGAGATCGGACGTGTTGAGCCTCTTGTTCAGGATGACCACCGACTGGCCGTCTGAAATCACCCGGAAGTTTGAAGAGCCGTCGTAGTTGAAGCGGATCTTGCCTGGCCGTTCGAGGAAGAACTTGCCGCCGGTCTGCTCGCCCTTGGGGCCGAACTGCACGAATTCGCCGCTCATCGATTTGACCGAGGAAAAGTGGTCGGCGATCTTCTGCGCAGCGGTCGGCACAGCCGCCTGCGCCGAAGCCAGCACCTGGAAGCCGGGCACCGCGTTGAAGGCTGCCGCCCCCGCAAACGCCAGGCCGAGGCCCAGCAACTGACGCCGGGATGGAGCAAATGTGCTGAGCGCTGAAAGATCGTTTTTCATGTCGGTCACTCTCATCTGATTCCTGAGTTGTTCTGTGCTTGGACCCCCAGTTAGGCTGAAATTTGGCGGGTCAGACGTCCCTTGGTCGCTTCAACGCCTTGAAAGGTTCAAGGTTGCCGGACCGGGATGTCACAAGGGTCAGGCTTTGTGGTCAGAACTTGTCCTCTTCGGTCGGCACCAGGATCTCGCGCTTGCCGGCATGGTTGGCCGGGCCGACGATACCTTCCTTTTCCATCTTCTCGATGATCGAGGCGGCGCGGTTATAGCCGATGCCCAGCCGGCGCTGGATATAGCTGGTCGAGGCCTTGCCATCGCGCAGCACCACGGAGACCGCCTGATCGTAGGGATCGTCGGAATCCTCGAAATTGCTGTTGCCGCCACCGGACCCACCCTTGCCCGACGGCTCGTCGTCGTCCTCGCCATCATCCTCGGTGATGGCGTCGAGATATTCCGGCACGCCCTGCAGCTTCAGATGCGCAACGATCTTCTCGACCTCTTCGTCAGCGACGAACGGGCCGTGCACGCGCTGGATGCGGCCGCCGCCGGCCATGTAGAGCATGTCGCCCATGCCGAGCAGCTGCTCGGCGCCCTGCTCGCCCAGAATGGTGCGGCTGTCGATCTTCGACGTCACCTGGAAGGAGATGCGGGTCGGGAAATTGGCTTTGATGGTGCCGGTGATGACGTCGACCGACGGCCGCTGCGTTGCCATGATGACATGGATGCCGGCGGCGCGCGCCATCTGCGCCAGGCGCTGCACGGCACCTTCGATGTCCTTGCCGGCGACCATCATCAGGTCGGCCATCTCGTCGATGATGACGACGATATAGGGCATCGGCTCGAGATCGAGGTTCTCGGTCTCGTAGATCGCCTCGCCGGTCTGGCGGTCGAAGCCGGTCTGCACGGTGCGCGAGATCTTCTCGCCCTTCTTGTCCGCCTGGCTGACGCGGGCGTTGAAGCCGTCGATGTTGCGCACGCCGACCTTGGACATCTTGCGGTAGCGATCCTCCATCTCGCGCACGGTCCATTTCAGCGCCACCACGGCCTTCTTCGGATCGGTGACGACGGGCGTGAGCAGATGCGGGATGCCGTCATAGACCGAGAGTTCCAACATTTTCGGATCGATCATGATCAGCCGACATTCTTCCGGCTTCAGCCGGTAGAGCAGCGACAGGATCATGGTGTTGATGGCGACCGACTTGCCCGAGCCGGTGGTGCCGGCGACAAGCACGTGCGGCATCTTGGCGATGTCGACGATGACCGCCTCGCCATTGATGGTCTTGCCCAGCGCCAGCGCCAGCTTGGCCTTCGTCGTCTCGAAGTCACGGCTGGCCAGAATCTCGCGCAGATATACGGTTTCGCGCTTGGCGTTCGGCAGTTCGATGCCGATGGCGTTGCGGCCGGGCACCACGGCGACGCGGCAGGCGATGGCGCTCATCGAGCGCGCAATGTCGTCGGACAGGCCGATGACGCGTGACGATTTGATGCCGGGCGCCGGTTCGAGCTCATAGAGTGTGACCACCGGACCGGGACGGACGGCGATGATCTCGCCCTTGACGCCGAAGTCCTCCAGCACGCCTTCGAGCAGGCGGGCGTTCTGTTCCAGCGCGTCCTTGGACAGGCTGGCGTCGCGCACCACGTTCTTCGGCTCGGAGAGGAAGTGCAGCGACGGCATTTCGAACTTTTCCGAGCCGATCAGCGATGTCTGCGCCTCGCGCTGGACGCGGGCGCCGGGCACGGGGCGCGCCGCCGGCGCCTCGACGCGGGTGGCTGCGTCGGAGCGGAACGGCTGCACCTTGGCGGTCGGCGCGCCGCGGCGTTGCACGACAGGCTCATCGTCGAAATCGGCATCCTCGCCCGCATTGTCGAAGCGGTCGTCGAAGATGTCGGCATCGTCGGGGTCGAGCGAGGCGCTGCGGTCATTGACCATGGCGGCGAAGAATTCGGGCTCGACGCGGGCGCGGCCATCCTGGCTCATCCGCTGCTCGGCGAACTCCGCCGATTCGACCCGTTCGGCGGCGCGCCGCCAGGCTGTGGAGCGCTGCTCCATCTCCGGCTCGTACTCGTCCCGCTCCTGCCTGCGGCGCAAGGCACGGCGGTGCATCCACGCGCGCAGCGACAGCCACCAATGGGTGATGGCGCCGAGCGCCAGGATACCCTCGTCGCCTTCGTCCTCGTCATTGTCGAACAAAAGGTCGTCCTCGCGCGGATCGGCGGCGGGCTCGTCCTCCATCACGGCGAAGCCGTTCTTGCGACCGATCAGCGCCGAACCATGGGCAAAGAGCCACAGCGCGGGTGCGGCCAGCAGGATGGCGATGATGCTGGCGATCAGCCCGGTCGGATAGCCGCCGATGACGACGCCGGGGATCTTCAGCACCATGTCGCCAAACACACCGCCGAGGCCGGTGGGCAGCGGCCAGGTCTTGGGCGGCACAACGCAGCCGACCATCGCCGCGGCCAGCAGCGCGAAGCCGAACCAGGACAGCCCGCGCTTGGGCAGCCTGTCGACGCCGCGCGCGGAAAACAGCAGGAAGCCCCAGATGACCGTCGGAACCAGGGCCGCGACGGCGGCGAGGCCGAAGAACTGCATGGCCAGGTCGGAGAACACGGCACCCGCATAGCCCATGGCATTGGTGACGGTGTTGTTCGTCGCGTGGGAAAAACTCGGATCGGCGACATTCCAGGTGGCAAGGCTGGCAACGCCAAAGGCGGCCAGCGCGAACAGGCCGACGCCGACCAGCCGCCCGACCTGACGCCGCGCGAACGCCTGGATGCCGTGCCCCGTATCGGCCAGCGCAAGCGGTGCTGAAGCCCCTGAACGCATGCTCTTCCCCGTCTGTCATGGTCTCGCCGGGTGCGTGGCGCATTCCGGCAGATTCGGGTCTCAGACTATCGGTGGGAAGGTTAAGGGCGCATTAACTATAAGAGGTTGAGATGATCAAACCTCGTTACCACTGGTTGAGCCGCTTGCTGCTCGAAGAATGGCGCCGAGTGTAGGCGAAGGAGGGTCGCCAATTTGGGTAAAGGCATGCAA
>NZ_RZRK01000296.1:0-6840 GCF_003997835.1 Mesorhizobium sp. M7A.F.Ca.CA.004.12.1.1 | reverse complement strand
CATCCTCACGGCCCGGCCGGAAAGCGTCAAATCCGGATTGCGCATCGAGGAGTTGGCGGCGCCGGCGAAGCCAGCCGCCAAACCCGCGCCCAGACAGGGATCGCTGAAGCCCGGCACGCTGCCGGGTGCGTTCAAGGCCCCCATGCTTGCTCGTATCGAGCCGCAACTGGCGACGCAGGTGCCAAAACCACCGGATGGCGGGGACACAAGGGAAGTCTGGCTGCACGAAATCAAATTCGACGGCTACCGCACCATGGCGCATCTTACTGAGGGCGCGGTCAAGCTGATCACCCGTGGCGGCATCGACTGGACGAAGCGCTATGGCGACCTGCCGCATGCGTTCGCCAAACTGCCGTGCCGCGACGCCATCGTCGACGGCGAGATCGTGGTGCTCGATGCCAAGGGCATCAGCCGCTTCGCGCTGCTGCAGGATGCGCTGGCGCAGGGCGCCGGCAGCAAGCTCCATTTCTACGCCTTCGATCTTCTCCATCTCGACGGCTGGGACCTGACCAAGGCGCCGCTGGTCCGGCGCAAGGCGCTGCTGGCGCAGATGCTGTCGGGCCTCGGTGCCAATTCCGCCATCCAGTTCTCCGACCATGTCGAGGGCTCGGGGCAGGGGCTCTACGACCAGGCGTCGGAACTGGGGCTGGAGGGTGTCGTCTCCAAGCGCGCCACGGCCATCTATCAGAGCGGCCGAAGCAAAAGCTGGACCAAGACCAAGGCGTTGCTGTCGGACGACTTCGTCGTCGCAGGCTTCACCATCTCCGATGCGGCCGAAGGGCTGGCGGCGCTCGGCATGGCAGAGTTTGAGGATGGTGAATTGCATTATCGCGGCAAGGTCGGCACTGGTTTCGATGCCGCCACCGCCGGTGAGCTGCTCGCCAGGCTGGAGCCGCTGCGGGAAGGCGCCACCGCGCCCGAGGGCGTCCCGCGCGAAATCATGCGCGAGATGAACTGGGTGCGCCCGCTGCTGTCGGCGCGCATCCATTACGCCAACCGCACATCGGACAACGCACTGCGCCACGGCGTCTTCCGCGGTTTGAGAGATGTCGGCCTGTCGACGCCGGTCTCGTCCAAACGCAAGCGGCTGATCGCCGAGGCCGACCTTGCCACCATCTGGGTGACCAACCCGACGCGCCGGCTGTTCGGCAAGACCGGCCCGACCAAGCTCGACATCGCCGTCTATTATGCGCTGGTCGGCGATTTCATGCTGCCGCACATCCTCGGCCGGCCGGTGTCGCTGGTGCGCTGCCCGACCGGCCTGCCGAAGGATTGCTTCTTCCAGCGCCACGCCTTCACCGGTATGCCGCCCTCGGTGGTGACATTCGAGGCGACAAATTCGGAGGGCGAGACCAAATCCTATCTCTCGATCGAAGGCGCGAAAGGATATCTGGCGCTGGCGCAGTTCGGCGTCGTCGAGTTCCATACCTGGGGCACCCACCGCACCAGCCTCGACAGACCCGACCAGATCGTCCTCGACCTCGATCCGGGCGAGGGGATTTCATGGCGCGAGGTGGTCGAGGCCGCCGTGCACATCAAGGGCGAATTGGAGCGCCTGGGGCTGGTGCCGTTCGCCAAGACCTCCGGCGGCAGCGGCATCCACATCACCGTGCCGGTGACGGGCAAGCAGAACTGGAAGAAACTGCACCAGGCGACCAGCGCCATCGCCACGCATCTGGCGACAACGGCGCCGGACACCTTCACCACCACCATGGGCAAGGACAACCGCAAGAAGCGCATCTTCATCGATTATCATCGCAATGCGCGCGGCCACACCTCCGCAGCCCCTTATTCCTTGCGCGCCCGCACCAATCTGCCGGCCTCGACGCCGGTGAGCTGGAGCGATCTGGAATCCATCGATGCGCCGCAGTATCTGAACTATTCCTCCCTGCCGGGGCTGCTGGCGACGTCGGGCGATCCGTGGGCGGAGATCGACGAGTTCGCGCGGGATTTGCCGGTGTTCGAGGGAACGAGGAAGTAGTCGCGAGATGAGGGCGCAGTCCCGCCAGCGTCTCAATTCCAAGTCCATCGACGCTTCCGACAATTTGAATTATTCTCTCCGCCACGACCTCAAAGACGTACCGGAAGATTTCGTCAGGGATTTGCCTGTATCGTGTGGGGTCGGTGTAGGATTTCCTCGGCGCCAATCGTCCTTCGGACGAAAAGCGCTGCAGCAAATGTCAGTGCATGGCCGCGTAGGAGTGTTTCATGGCGCCCAGGGCAAGTTGGAAAGGTTACCTCAAACTCAGCCTCGTGAGCTGTCCGGTGCGGCTATATCCCGCCACCAGCGCCAGCGAGCGCATCAGCTTCAACCAGTTGCACAAGAAGACCCATAACCGCATCAACATGAAACCGGTCGACCCCGAATTGGGGCTCGTCGAGCGTGCTGATCTGGTCAAGGGCTACGAATACGAGGACAAGCAGTACATCATCATCGATGATGCCGATCTCGATGCGGTGCGCATCGAATCCAATCACACGATGAACATCGAGGCCTTCGTCGACGAGGACGAGGTCGATGTCATCTATCAGGACGCGCCCTACTACATGGCGCCCGACGGTGCGATGGCGGAAGAGACCTTTGCCGTGCTGCGCGAAGCGATGCGCAAATCCGGCAAGCTGGCGATCGCCCGCCTGGTGCTGTCCAGCCGCGAGCGCGTGGTGACGATCGGCGCGCGCGAGAACGGTATGTTCGTGTGTACATTGAGGAACCCGAACGAAGTACGCGGCACGGCTGAATATTTCGGCAACATCCCGGCTGGCAAGCCCGACCCCGAAATGCTGCAGCTCGCCGAGGCGCTGATCAAGCAGAAGGAAACCACCTTCGATCCGAAGAATTATGAGGACCGCTACGAGGCGGCACTCATGACGATGATCCGCGAGAAGCTGAAAGGCCACAAGCCGATCATCGCGGCGGCACCCGAGCGCGGCAATGTCATCAACCTGATGGATGCGCTGAAGGCCAGCCTGTCGCAATCGAAGCCGCCGGCCAAATCGAAAAGCAAGGCCGACGAGGTTGCCAAGCCCGCCGCGAAGAAGGCGGCAGCGGGTGGTGCTGCTGAAAATCCGTTGAAGGCCAATCTGCTGAAGGCGGTCGGCAAGAGCAAGAAATGACGGCACCGACCGGCGCTGTTTTCGGCACGATAGGCGCGCTGGCGGCTTTTCCGCTCAGGCTGGCTGCGCGGGAAGTGGAACGCCAGCACGGCCAGCTGCGGCGCGGTATCACCAGGCGCACCACGCATGTCGTCTTCGGCCGGACACTTCTCGCCAGGGCAGGCCTCGTCAAAAACGGCGATGCCGGGATCGAGCGCAGTGTCGCCGCCGAGCGCGCGGCCGGTCGAACGCTGATCAGCGAGAACGGATTCCTGCGCCTTCTCGGACTGATGAAGACACCGGAGGCGTCTTCGCTGTCGCGGCAATCGCTGATCGATCAGTCGCGGCTATCAGGCTCCGACCTCGATTTTTTGTCGCTGTTCGATGCGTTCGAGCATGACACAGAACCTTATTCCTTCCGCGACCTGATCCTGGCGCGCAAATATGCCGGGCTCATCGCCGGCGGCGCGACATGGGCGGCGATCGCGCGCTCCGTCCACCGCTCCGGCCCGGTGGCGTCGCTGACCGCCAAGTCGCTCAATGTCGGCTCGCAGCATGGGCGCGCCGACGCGATCTATCTCGAAGGCGGCCAGAGCGAACTCGATGGGCAGTTGCTGTTCGATCTCGGAACAGCCGGGGCAGAGGGTGACGACACGCTGGAGGAGCTGTTCGCCGAGGCGGAAGCGGCGGAGGAGCAGGGCGACCATGATGGGGCCGCCGCGCTCTACCAGCGCTGTCTCGCCATCGATCCGAGCGATGCGATTGCCGCCTTCAACCGCGCCAACTGCCTGCGCGCCGGCGGCCACGCGGTGGACGCCGCGCATGACTATATCAATGCGATAAAACTCGACCCGGCCTTCGTCGAGGCGTGGTTCAACCTGGCCGGACTGATGAGCGAGCAAGGTCGCGAAGCCTCGGCGCGAAGGCACCTGCAGAAGGCGATCGCGCTCGACAAGACCTATGCCGATCCGGTGTTCAACCTTGCGAGGTTGGAGTTCGACGCGGGCAATCTGCTAGAGGCGCGGCAGCTGTGGGTGCGCTATCTCGAACTCGACGCGGATTCGGAATGGGCGCGGGTTGCAGCCAAGGGCGTGCAGTTCGTGGATCTGCAGCTGGCGCGGACGGCGGGGTGAGCATGATTGGCAAAGGCCGCCATGACAGCCAATCTCCCCCCTTGCGGGGGAGATGTCCGGCAGGACAGAGGGGGGCGCTGTCCCGCCAACAGATCGGCCAATTTTGGCGCGTGTTCCCGCACGCAAGCATGACCGAAGGCTGGCATTCCTTCACGCCCCCCTCTGCCCTGCCAGGCATCTCCCCCACGAGGGGGGAGATCAGCAGCGTCGCCGTCGCGCCGGACATCACAGCATGACCCACTTCCTCTTCGACGGTCCCGACACCGCGCCCACCACCATCCTGCTTGCCCATGGTGCGGGCGCGTCGATGGATTCGCCTTCGATGACCGCCACCGCCAAGGCGCTGGCCGCGGCCGGCTTACAGGTCGCGCGCTTTGAATTCCACTACATGGCTGCCCGCCGCTACGGCCACCGCAAACCGCCGCCGCGGGCCGAGACGGTAAATCCGGAATATATCAAGGCGACAGCCGACCTCAGGGCAAAGGGCGTGACGGGACCGCTGATCATCGGCGGCAAGTCGATGGGCGGGCGCGTCGCCTCCATGGTCGCCGACGAGATGTTTGCCAAGGGCGAGATTTCAGGGCTGGTCTGCCTCGGCTATCCCTTCCATCCGCCGGCCAAGCCCGAGCAATTGCGCACCAAACACCTTGCCGATCTGAAGACGCCGACGCTGATCTTCCAAGGTACCCGCGACGAGTTCGGCACCAGGGACGAGGTTGCGACTTATGACCTTTCCGATCGCATCGAGGTCATCTGGCTGGAGGACGGCGACCACGATCTCAAGCCTCGCAAGAGCATCTCGGGATTTTCGGCGGCCGACCATCTGAAGATGCTGGCCGAGACGGTCAAGGCGTGGTCGGGTCGGATCGCTTCCTGAAGCGATGAAGATCGCCTCCTTCAACATCAACAACATCAACAGCCGGCTTGAAAACCTGCTGGGATGGCTGGCTGTGGCAAAGCCCGATGTCGCCTGCCTGCAGGAGCTGAAGGCGCGCGACATGCAGTTTCCACGCTCGGCATTGGCGGCGGCCGGCTATGGCGCGGTGTGGAAGGGCGAGCCGACGTGGAACGGTGTTGCCATCCTGGCACGGGGCGCCGAGCCAGTGCTGACCCGCGATGCCTTGCCCGGCGATGATGCCGACAGGCAGAGCCGTTATATCGAGGCGGCGGTGAACGGCATCATCGTCGCTTGTCTCTATGCGCCGAACGGCAATCCTCAGCCCGGTCCGAAATTCGCCTACAAGCTCGCCTGGCACGCGCGGCTGGAGGTGCATGCCGAACAGTTGCTCGACACCGGCCTGCCGGTGGTGCTGGCCGGCGACTACAACATCGTGCCCGAGCCGCGCGATATCTACGCCACCCGCTCCTATGACGACAACGCGCTGGTGCAGCCGGAAAGCCGGGCGTCGTTCCAGCGCCTGCTCGACCAGGGTTGGCTTGATGCCCTGCGCAAGAAGCATCCGAAGGAAACGCTTTACACATTCTGGGACTATCGCCGCAACCGCTGGCCGCGCGATGCCGGCCTCCGGCTCGATCACATCCTGCTGTCGAAGAAACTGGCACGCCGCCTGACCGCCGCCGGCATCGACCGCGACGTGCGCGGCGAGGACGGCGCCAGCGACCATGCGCCGGTGTGGGTGGAATTGAAGTAGGCGACTGCTTTCATTGCGTCGCGCTTGAACGGGTCCCTGCAACGCGCTTAAAGTCCTTTGTCTTGATGCAAGTTGCTGTCCCAATCCGGGTTCGCTTTTGGCCGACATGCAATAACCCTGTCGGCAAAGTACTCCAACGCAGCCGGATCGCCCGTGAACGCAACCCCCCACGAGATTTGTGAATCGAGGCTCCATGCCTGACTTGGGCGCTGTCGAGATACTGGCCGCTGCCATTGTGGTGCTTGCGGCTGCTGTCATGTCCTGGCTGCTGTGGCGGAAGCGCAGCCGCCGCAAGGGACGGCGGCAGACCAATCCGGCTGCCGACTATGCCGTCCGTACCGAATGGAACGCCGGCGGGGGTATGCTCAATTACTCATCCTTCGTCTATTTCGATGTCGATCGCGACGGCAAATACGGCGCCGGAGACCGGCCGATGGCCGGGATCATGGTGCGGCTGTATGACGAAGCCGGCAAGCTCGCCGCATCCGCGCGCACCAACAATGCCGGCTTTGCCAATTTTCCCATGTCGGTGAAAAGCAGAAAGGCCGTGATCCGCAAGCCGGGCAACTGGCGCTTTGTGGTTTCGGTGCCGCCCGGCTGGCAGGCGAAAAGCGAAAATGACATTCAGTCCCGACGCTTCATGCCGCTGCCGGGTTCGCCGGCCGGGATGGTATCGCAGGAGATGCTGCTGCCGGTCGGTCTGGCACCGCCGCGCCGCGTCAGCGGGCGCGTTGCCGGCGATGGACCAGCGACCCTCTCCATGTCGGGGAACGGGCACGTCCTGGAGACGCGGGCACTGGCCCCGGGTGCCGTCTTCAGCTTCGACCTGGCTGAAGAAGCCAACACGGTCAGCGTCAGCGGCGGCGGCTTGGAGCGGCGGCTGACGCTGTCGCCCTACTCGGCGGATCTCGGCCTGCTGTCGCCGCAACGCGCCGGCATCGACACTGATGCCGCCCTCGAAA
>NZ_RZRK01000295.1:0-6900 GCF_003997835.1 Mesorhizobium sp. M7A.F.Ca.CA.004.12.1.1 | reverse complement strand
GCATCACGCTGGCCAAGGTCGCCGCCTTCGTCGTCGTCATGCTGGTGGTCGGCCGCCGGGTCATCCCCTGGATCCTGCACTATGTCGCCCACACCGGCTCGCGCGAGCTCTTCCGGCTGGCGGTGCTTGCCATAGCGCTCGGCGTCGCCTTTGGCGCGGCCAAACTGTTTGGGGTCTCACTGGCGCTGGGCGCATTCTTCGCCGGCATGATCATGAGCGAATCCGAACTCAGTCACCGTGCCGCCGAAGAATCCTTGCCGCTGCGCGATGCCTTTTCCGTGTTGTTCTTCGTCTCGGTCGGCATGCTGTTCGACCCGTTCAGCCTGATCAGCAATGGCTGGCCGATCCTGGCAACGCTGGCCATCATCATCATCGGCAAATCGCTGGCGGCGTTCGTCATCGTCGTTGCCTTCGGCTATCCCCTGGCCACCGCATTGATGATTTCGGCAAGCCTTGCCCAGATCGGCGAATTCTCCTTCATCCTGGCCGAGCTCGGCGTCGGGCTGAAACTGTTGCCCGAACAAGGTCGCGACCTCATTCTGGCCGGCGCCATCCTGTCGATCGTCCTCAACCCGCTGATGTTCCTGGCCATCGACTGGATGAAGCCGTGGCTGGAACGGCGCGCCGCCAGGACGGCACCGCCGGTCGAAGCAAAACCGGTTGGTCCGGCGACGGAGCCGGGCCAGGTGGCCTCTGTCGCGGCAACGGCGAAAAGGGAGGACGGGCCGCCGCCCAAGACGGCACTCACAGGCCATGCCATCCTGATCGGCTACGGCCGTGTCGGTGGCCTGGTCGGCTCGGCGTTGAAAGACGCGGCACTGCCCTTCCTGGTCATCGAGGACGCCGACAAGACGCTGGCGAGGCTGAAAGCGGACAGCATCGAGACCGTCGCCGGCAATGCGGCCAATGCCGAAGTGTTTGCCGCCGCCAACCCCGAAGGCGCCAGCCGGCTGATCCTTGCCATCCCCAATGCCTTCGAAGCCGGTCAGATCGTGCTCCGAGCCCGCGCCGCTAATCCCGGTATCAACGTTATCGCCCGGGCCCATTCGGATGCCGAGGTCGAACATCTCAAGGGTTTGGGCGCCGATACGGTGATCATGGGTGAACGCGAGATTGCGCGCGGGATTGTGGAAGAAGTTCTCGGTTCCAAACCGGAGTTGAGGCGCGAAACCGCCGAGCCATCGGTGGCCTGAGTCCCAAAGCCAAGCTGCATTCTCGCACGCTGGCAACCTGATTGGCTCGACCAGCCTTTCAAGTGAGCATTACGCCACGAATGCAGAGCCGCCATTTTGCGCGATACCACTGAGGTATTTGGCCGGCGGCTTCCCAAGCGCCTTCTTGAACATGGTGATGAAGGCCGTGACCGAACCATAGCCGAGATCGCCCGAGACTTGCTGGACACTCTTGCCGGACGCCAGTTCCCGAATTGCAACGATCAAGTGCAATTGCTGGCGCCAGCGCCCGAAACTCAGCCCTGTCTCCTTTGTCACAAGGCGGGCGAGGCTGCTCTCGCTGAGCGCCATGCGCTTGGCCCAGTCCGCCAGCGTGCTGCGGTCGGCAGGGTCTTGCGCCAACGCCTCGGCGATCCTGTTCAAGCGCGGCTCGGATGAGATCGGCAGGTGCAATTGCTGGACAGGCATGCGTGGCAATTCGGTGAGCAGCATTTTGGTCAAGAGTTCGCCCCTCGCCTCGTCGTCCTGCAGCCGATCGGAAAGCTCGATGATCAATTCGCGCAGCAGTGGCGAGATCGAAAGCGTGCAGCACCGCTCCGGCAGGTCGGCCGCTCCCGGCTCTATGTAGACGAAAAAAATCCGGGCGTTGGCGGTTGCGACATTGCTGTGCTCCATGCCGCCGGGGATCCACACCCCGCAATGCG
Organism: Mesorhizobium sp. M7A.F.Ca.CA.004.12.1.1; assembly: GCF_003997835.1. NCBI lineage: Bacteria > Pseudomonadati > Pseudomonadota > Alphaproteobacteria > Hyphomicrobiales > Phyllobacteriaceae > Mesorhizobium > Mesorhizobium sp. M7A.F.Ca.CA.004.12.1.1. The sequence goes on along the minus strand of NZ_RZRK01000295.1, from coordinate 5,024 downwards.
GCGGCACCATCCATAGACCGCTTGGAACGCGGCATGTGACGCCGCCGCCGAGCGCGAAGACGAGCTGGCCTTTGCGGTGCCGGTGGGCGGGGACTTCCGCTCGGGTGTCGGGGATGTCGACGCGCACGGCAATCGCCAACGCGGAAGGGTCATCCACATCGAGATCAAGCCAGGGGTAGCTGAGGGGCCGTCTCATGATTGACTGCTATTAGCGATGAAACGCCATGATAGCTAAATTCTTTAACCGCGGAAGTCGATAGGCTCCGGTTCGCGCAGGGTTGATCTCGTGACGCTGCGCGCCATCGCCGGTATGGCTCGCTACCTACGTGGGTACTCAGCTTGCCGTGCTTTCCAACGCAAGCTGGCACCGACAAGCCAGCAACAAGGTACGCCATGCTCGCCCTGGTCATCTCTCCCGAAAGTGCGACCGGGTTGAGGCTCGCCGACGTCGCCGAGCCTCAACCGGCCTCGAATGAAGCGCTTGTCTCGGTCCACGCCACTTCGTTGAATCGCGGCGAACTGCGCCTGCTTGCCATACGCCCCAAGGGCTGGATACCCGGCCAGGACATTGCGGGGATTGTCGAACGAAGAGCAGCCGATGGTTCCGGGCCAACCGTCGGCGCCCGGGTTGTCGCGTTGGTCGACGAGGCTGGTTGGACCGAACGCATCGCAGTCCCAACCGACCGTCTCGCCGCCCTGCCGGATGACGTCAGCTTCGTTTCCGCAGCCACGCTTCCTGTCGCCGGTACGACGGCGCTGAGGACTCTACGCCATGGCGGGGACCTCGCCGGCCAGCAGGTCTTGATCACCGGCGCAAGCGGTGCGGTCGGTCGTTTCCAGATCCAGCTCGCCCGCCATCAGGGCGGATTCGTGACCGCTGTCGCCGCCGCCCGGCACGCTGAGGATCTCCGCGGCCTCGGAGCCAGGCAGGTTGTCGAAGCGATAGACCTGGCCGAGGGGCCGTTCTCGCTGATTACCGAGTCGGTTGGCGGCCAAAGCCTCGCATGCGCGATCGAACGCGTCGCCCCTGGCGGGACCATCGTCATGTTCGGTTCGAGCAGCGGCGAACTAACGCCCGTCGGATTCCGCCAGTTCGTTCCGGATCATGAAGGAGCGAGGCTTCAGACCTTCGCCTACTACACGTCCGGTCCAGGCATTGGCGAGGACATCGCCTCGCTGCTCGCTCTGGTCGCAGCCGGCCGGCTCGAAACACGCGTGGCCTTGACCGTGCCATGGACAGACATCGCCCAAGCGCTGGACGCACTGCGACAGCGCAGCTTCAGCGGCAAGGCCGTTCTCACCATAACAGGATGAGCATCCTGTTATGTCACACGTGCTGGCCGCCATTGATGTGAATTTCCGAGCCCGTCACATAGGACGCCTGCTGCGAACACAGGAAGAAGATGATGTCGGCGACTTCGGCCGTGGTGCCAAGGCGCCTGAGAGGGATGGTCTCGACGATCTTGTCAGTGCCCGGCGACAGGATCGCGGTGTCGATCTCGCCGGGCGCAATGGCATTGACGCGGATGCCGTGCGGGCCGAAATCATGTGCCATCTCGCGCGTCAGCGAGCCGAGTGCCGCCTTCGATGTGGCGTAGGCCGTGCCGGCGAAGGGATGCACGCGGGTTCCGGCGATCGAGGTTACGTTGACGATCGAGCCCTTGGCCGCCGCCAGCTCCTTGAACAGGCCGCGCGCCAGCATGATCGGCGCGAAGAAATTGACCTGGAACACGTCGCGCCAGACATGCATCGGCGTGTCGATCGAATCCATGCGGCTGTTGCCGTCCTTGAGCTTCGGCGAAATGCCGGCATTGTTGACCAGCGCATGCAACTGGCCGCCATGCGCTTCCAGCCGGTGGCGGATTTCGGAGACGGCGATGCCGACATCCTCCTGATCGGCGAGATCGACCTTGATGTGGTCTTCCGGCCCGGCCGGCCACGGGCAATCCTCGGCGAAAGCCTGCCTGGAGCAGGTGATGACGCGCCAGCCCTCGCGCGAAAAACGCTTGACGGTGGCGTGGCCAATGCCGCGGCTGGCGCCGGTCAGCACGATGGTCTTTCGGGTGTCGAGCTCAGTCATTTCAAGGTCTCCGGCCGGCAGATGTAGCCGAACGCCGCCGAGGTGGCGAGAGGCCGAAATGTCACCATTCACCTCAGAGGAGGAACCGGGAAGCCGGCTCGCCGTTGGTTCGGGAGTTGCAGGACAGGGCGCGGGGTCTCAGATCAAATCAATCGGGACAGAGCCATGACGCAGACAGCACCCCTCGACATAGCCACCGACTTCACCAAGGCGTGGACAAGCCACGACCTCGACAAAGCAGCATCCTTGGTTGCCGACGACGTCGTCTTTGATGGGCCGATGCAGCAATCGACCGGCAAGAAACCCTATCTCGAGGGCCTGACCAAACTATCACAGGATGTGACCGGTGTGCGCATGATCGCGGCCTTCGGTGACGATCACCAGGCGCTGCTGATGTATGATTTGATGACCAAGTCGTCCGGCGCGCTTTCCTGCGCCAAGCACCTCACCATCAGCGATGGCAAGATTCACAGCGACAAACTGACCTTTGACAGCAAGAAGTTGGGCAGCGCCAAGCCACGGAATTAGCGGATCGGATCAGCCGCCAAGGAGGTCGAGGATCGAGGTCTGCCGCTTTTTGCGCGGACCGCCGACGTCGCCTGGCGGCACCGGGTGCTTGATCGACGCGGTGGCGCCGTCATCCTCCGGCATGGAGGGGCCGTCGGCATCGACGGTTTGGGCGGGACGGGCCGCGCGGACCGGCGCTTGGGCAACCGGCGCTGCTGGCCGCGCCGGTGCCTGCTGACCGACCGACGTCGACGGAACCGGCGCCGTGTTGTTCGCCGCGGGTATCTCGTCGGGGACGATTGTGTCGGCCGGCGTCGATTTCCAGGTGCCGGGCAGCGGCCGCACCGGCACACCTTCGTGGGCCGCAACCATGAACTCGTGCCAGGCCTGCGCCGGCAGTGCGCCGCCGGTGACCTTCTTCATCGCGCTGCCATCATCATTGCCGAACCACACACCAGTGGTGAGGTTGGCGGTGTAGCCGACGAACCAGGCGTCGCGCGAATTTTGACTGGTGCCGGTCTTGCCGGCCGATGGCCAGGCGAAAGCCGCTTTCCGGGCAGTGCCGATCTCAACCGTGCCCGTCATCATCGAGTTCATCATGCCGACGATCTCAGGCTTGACGACGCGCGGCGCGCTGCCGCCGCCGCTGTCGTAAAGCACTTTGCCCTCGGTGGTCGTCACGCGCCGGATGAAATGGATGTCCGGCTTGTAGCCGCCATTGGCAAAGGGGACATAGGCCGAGGTCAGCTCCAGCGGCGTCACTTCCGAAGTGCCGAGCGCGATCGAGGTGTTGGCTATCAGGTCGGACTGGATGCCCATGCGGTGCGCCGCCTCGACAACCGCGTTCGGCCCGACCTCCATGGTCAGTTGCGCCGCCACCGAGTTCAGCGACTTGGCCAGCGCGGTGGCCAGCGTCACCTTGCCGAAATACTTGCCGCCGTAATTGTCGGGTGTCCAATTGCCGATCTTGATCGGCGCATCGTTGCGGATGCTGTCGGGCGTGCGACCGGCTTCGAGCGCGGCCATATAGACGAACGGCTTGAACGCCGAGCCCGGCTGGCGACGTGCCTCCGAAGCACGGTCGAACTGGCTCGTCGAATAGTCGTAGCCGCCGACCATGGCACGTACCGCACCGGAATCGTCGATCGACACCAGCGCGCCCTGTGTGACGTTGAGCTTCTTGCCGCTCTCGTCGATCAGTCTGCGGATCGACTGTTCGGCGAGCTTTTGCAGGTTGAGGTCGACGGTGCTGTCGATGACGATGTCGCCGCGCACATCGCCGATCAGGTCGGGCAATTCCTCCATGATGGTGTCGGCGACGTAATTCTCCGAGCCGGTCCAGTAGGACGGCGCACGCGTTGCCGGCGCGCTCATTGCCGAGGTCATTTCCTTGGCGCTGATCTTTCCCTCGTCACGCATGGCGGCAAGCACCAGTTGCGAGCGTTCCTCGGCGGCCTTCGGATCGCGTGCCGGGGACAGCCGCGACGGCGCCTTCAACAGGCCGGCAAGCAATGCGGCTTCCGACAGGGTGACGTCGCGCGCGCTCTTGCCGAAATAGCGGCGCGAGGCGGCCTCGACGCCATAGGCGCCGGAACCGAAATACACCCGATTCAGGTACATTTCGAGGATCTGGTCCTTGGTGTGCTTGTGCTCCAGCCACAGCGCCAGCAGCACTTCCTGCACCTTGCGTTCCAGCGTGCGGTCGGGTGTCAGGAACAGGTTCTTCGCCAATTGCTGGGTCAGCGTCGAACCGCCCTGCGAGAAACGCCCGCCCAGCACGTTGGTGACCATGGCGCGCGACAGACCGATCGGGTCGATGCCGAAATGCGAGTAGAAGCGCCGGTCCTCGATGGCGATGACGGCTTCCGGGATATAGGGCGACATCTCATGCAGGCCGACGGCCTCGCCGCCGCTCATGCCGCGATTGGCGAGCAATTGGCCATCTGCCGAGACGATCTTGATGTTGGGGGCGCGGTCGGGAATCGACCAGGTCGTCGCCGCCGGCATCTTGGCGCCATAGTAGACGACGATGCCGGCCACCGCGATGCCGCCCCAGATGGCGAACACGAAGCACCAGTAGAACAGCCGGCCGAGCACACCGAACAGGCCGCGCCGGCTTCTGCCGCGCTTGGCCCGCGACGATTTCCCTTTGGCCGGCTTGCGTTTTGCGGAGGCTTTGCGATTGCTCGGCACGACGCGATCCTCCTCGTTCACCGAAAGACCCGCCGAGGACCGCGCCTGCGGCGGCCCCTCGAAACTGGGTTCGATGCGACTGTCTCTGCGGTTCGCCATGCGCTGTGCTTGATATCCCCGATGCCTATGGCGTTCGGGTTGAAGAGTAGATGCGGCGGTTTAAAGGCGGGTTAAGTCGTGTTCGAATGCCGGCCCTGGCGTTGGTCAACGATGTTGATGCGAAAAAGCCGCTACGCCTTGATAT
>NZ_RZRK01000294.1:0-6908 GCF_003997835.1 Mesorhizobium sp. M7A.F.Ca.CA.004.12.1.1 | reverse complement strand
CCTCACACGGTGGCGCAACAGCACCGCGCCGATCAGGGCCGCGTGCATGACGGCGTTGGCGAAGACAAGATTGGCCGAGGAGACGGCAATGCCGTAGTGGCCGAGCATCCAGCGCTGCGTCACCGACAGCGTTCCGCAGGAGATCAGGAACGCGGCGGCGAGCAGCAGCAGGGCCGGCACAGAACGGTCATGCGAATGGATGTGGTGGACCAGCACGCCGGCGGCGAAGAACGGGCCGAACTCGGTGAGGAACAGCAGCCTGGCTCCGCCGCTGCCGATGAAGAACTCGTTCAAGGCCGAGATCGCCAGCCAGATGAAGATCAGCTCCAGCTTGCGTTTCTGGAAGAGCCCGGTGAACAGGGCCAGCGTGATCCATCCGTAGAACACCAGTTCAAGCACGATCGACCAGTAGACGCCGTCCATGAAGGGTTGGCCGAAGGCCGGCGCGAACATCGACAGGTTGGCGACGTACTGGCTGAAAGAGGCTGGAAGCAACGGCGTGCCGGCAAGGGTGAGAACTGCGAAGGTGATCGTCATGCAGAACAGAAAACCCGGATAGAGGCGAACGAACCGCGCGATCGCAAACTGATCCCAGCTCCGGTTTTCCGCCGACCAGGCAATGACGAAACCGCTGATCAGGAAGAACAGATTGACGCCGAGATAGCCGTAGAGGGCGAACGGTGCGGCAAGCGGATAGCCCTGCGCGAGGTAGCCTTCGGCGGCCGCGCCGCGAAAGAAATAGTGAAAGAACACGACGGCAAGTGCTGCCGCCAGCCTGAGCAGGTCCAGCGTCGCGATGTAATTTTGTTCCGCAGATCTGGTGTTCATCCGCATTTCCCCGCATCTCCGGTCCGCAAACCATAGAGCGGATCGCGGCTGAGCGGGTTAAAAGGCTGAACTATCGCCAGATGTAGTAAATACGGCCCTCAGACCGCCGAACCATAAAGGTCATAGGCGTCGGCGCGGTCGATCTTGACGGTGACGATATCGCCCTGGCGCAAAGGGCGGCGCGATTGGATATGCACCGAGCCATCGATCTCGGGCGCGTCGTATTTGGTGCGGCCCTTTGCCGACGTGCCATGCGCCTCGTCGATCAGCACCGGCAGGCGCTTGCCGACCTTCTTGGCCAGCTGCGTTGCCGAAATCTTCTGCTGGCGCTGCATGAAACGGTGCCAGCGCGCCTCCTTGATCTCCTGGGGAACCTGTTCGAGACCGAGATCGTTGGAGCGGGCGCCGCGGACCGACTCGTATTTGAAGCAGCCGGCGCGATCGATCTTGGCCTCGTCGAGCCAGTCGAGCAGCATCTCGAAATCGTCGTCCGTCTCGCCGGGAAAGCCGACGATGAAGGTCGAGCGGATGGCCAGATCCGGGCAGACCTCACGCCAGCCGCGAATGCGCTCGAGCGTCTTTTCGCCGTGTGCCGGCCGGCGCATGTTCTTCAACACCTGCGGCGAAGCGTGCTGGAAGGGGATATCCAGGTAAGGGAGGATCTTGCCCTCTGCCATCAGCGGGACGACGTCGGCGACATGCGGGTAGGGGTAGACATAGTGCATGCGCACCCAGATGCCGAGCTTGCCCAGTTCCTCGGACAGATCGAGGAATTTTGCGCGCACCTCACGGTCGCCGAACATCGACGTCTGATACTTGATGTCGATGCCGTAGGCGCTGGTGTCCTGTGAGATCACCAGAAGTTCCTTGACCCCAGCCTTGGCCAGTTTCTCGGCCTCGCGCAGCACATCGGCCGCCGGCCGCGAGACGAGGTCGCCACGCAGTGCCGGAATGATGCAAAAGGTACAGCGGTTGTTGCAGCCTTCGGAAATTTTCAGATAGGCGTAGTGGCGCGGCGTCAGCTTGACACCCTGCGGCGGCAAAAGATCGACATAAGGGTCGTGCGAAGGCGGCGCGGCCTCATGCACGGCAGCCATCACGCTCTCATAGGCCTGCGGCCCGGTGATCGCCAGCACATTGGGGTGCTTTTCGCGAATGACGTCCGGCTCGGCGCCCAGGCAACCGGTGACGATCACCCGGCCGTTTTCCGAAAGCGCGGAGCCGATGGCGTTGAGCGACTCGTCGCGAGCGGAATCGAGAAAGCCGCAAGTGTTGACGACGACAAGGTCGGCGCCGTCATGCTTGCGGGCGATTTCGTAACCTTCGGCGCGCAGGCGCGTGATGATGCGCTCCGAATCCACAAGGGCCTTCGGGCATCCAAGACTGACAAAACTCACGCGTGGAGCGGACATAGAGCGTTTCCGGGCTTTTCAGGATTGCCGGCGCAGTACCACACTTATTGCGGCATTGGTATGGGCACGCCCGCGATGCGGCAAAACGCACGGCGGTCTTGCTTCCACGGCGTGAAGATGCCGATGTCTGCCAGCCTCAGCCGACCGCACCGTTTACATGCGGCCAAACCTCCACCGCGCCACGATAGATCATGTCCACAGCCACATAGAAAATGATCAGCAGGCCGACATAGGCAATCCAGCGGTGGCGATGCAGCAGCTTGGCAATGAAAGTCGCGGCCAGCCCCATCAGGGCGATCGACAGCACCAGGCCGATGATCAGCACCGGAAAATGGTCACGCGCCGCTCCAGCCACCGCCAGCACGTTGTCGAGCGACATCGACACATCGGCGACGACAATCTGCAAGGCAGCCTGGCCAAGGGTCTTGCGCTTCGTCTTGCCGGCGACCGCCTGGTCGTTGTTGAGGTCCGAATTCGACAGTGCCTCGGTCGCTTCCAATTCATCGGCATGGGACGTACGCAACTCGCGATACATCTTCCAGCAGACCCACAGCAGCAGGATGCCGCCGGCGAGCAGCAGGCCGACGATCGCCAGCAGCTTGACGGTAATTGCGGCAAACCCGATGCGCAGCACCGTTGCCGCCACCACGCCGAGAAGAATCGCCTTCTTGCGTTGTTCGGCAGGCAGGCCGGCCGCGGCGAGGCCGATGACGATCGCATTGTCGCCAGCCAGCACGAGGTCGATGGCGATGACCTGGAGCAGGGCGGTCAGACTGGCAGCGCTGAAAAAAATGTCCATCGACAGGAAGCCCTTGCTGATTTGCCGAGTGTTCGTCGATTATCCAGAGGCCCTAACTTGGTGGTCCCCTGGCGTCAAGGGATCACGCGTGGCTGCATCACCGAAGCAGCGTTGCGTCAAGCCGGATCAGGCTTTGCGGCACTCGCCGGCAGCCGGGCAAAACCATGGCCGATCACAAATCAATCGTAGAGATTGTACTTTGCCCAGTCGGCTTCTGGAATCTCGTCCCCGATCCGGTAACGGAGCTGCAGAACTTCCATATGGTCCGGCGCGGTCTGGCACTTGAATTTCAGCCGGTACCACTGCCCCTTGCTGCGAAACGCAGCACCCGAGCTCTTGATTGCATCGGCGCCCATCTCGGGCGTGGCGAAGGCGTAGGCGACGACGCGATCGGCTTCGAACTTGCGATCGTCATGGGTGATGCGGTCGAGCACTTCGGCGTCGCAACGCTGTTCAAGACGGGTTTGGGGATCGAGTTTCATCAGACCGGCGCGCAATGCATTGTCCATTGCGCTGGCTGGAAAACTCAGTGTCACTGACGCCAAGGCGGTCATGCAGAGCTTCTTCATGGGCGGGACAACCAACATATTTTGTCGGAGAAATCAACCGAGCGAACCGCCTCGGACGCCGCGGGAATCTTCAATCATATGGCCGGTGCGTTCAAAATTGCGTGTCGGGATTCGTCGTGCGATGCCTGCGGCCAACGGACCAAAGACGCACGGCCGGCATCGGTGAGATCGTAAAGGCCGCGGTCGACGCGCGCGAACCAGCCATAGACATTGTGCTGCAGGATTTTCGGCGCGATCGGCGTCACCGCCTTCAGATCTCGCGGCCGCCTGGGTCCGTCCGCCATGGCGGCAGCGCAGGCGAGGGCGCTTTGACGATAGGCCGTCATGATCGGATTGCGCGATCCTCCTCCGGCAACCGGATCGCCGCGACGGCGCTGGTGCTCGTCGACCAGACGAGAGCGCCGGCGGGCATTCTTGCGCGGCGCCAGCGCGATCGGGCTGAGAAGCACTTCGACCCGGTCCGTCCCGGTCACACCGAGCAGGCCGAAGCCAAGACGGCGGCAGAGATTGCGGAACCTGGCATCGCTTTCGCGGCCCTTGCCGCGGGCCGACATGCGCGCGGCCAGCCACACCTCGTCGCAGGCCGCCGCGCGATCGACACCTTGCAGCACCAGTTCGAGATTGAACTGCAGCTTCAACTCGCAGATGACGACAACCGGCGGCTCCCCCTCGCGCAACGCAACGACATCGCAGCCGCCGATCTCGCCTTTGACGACGAAGTCGAGGCTTTCGAGGAACCGCTTCACCGGCGCATAGAGTGAGGTTTCGTTCATGCCTCAAGGTTTAGCCGATTCGACGCGAAAAGCCTTCCCGGGGTTCGGCGTTCCACGGCCCGAAAGCGGATCGGGGTGGATACCGCACCGTCGGGCCAGCTGTCAGGCTTCGGTCTTCGGCACTGCCCGGTTCGGCAGCTTCCTGCGGCGCAGGAGCGGATAGCCGATCTGACCGAAATAGGTGGAAGGGATCGGATCGTCGACGCCGTACTTTTCCGGCACCTTGTCGCCGGTGGGATTGTAGGTGCCGAACAGCATGTCGAGGAAAGGCAACTGCCCGGCGAAGTTCTTGTCATAGGCTTCGCGCTGGTTGGCATGGTGCCAGCGATGGAACTGCGGGCTGGCGATCAGCCACTTCAAAGGGCCGAACGGAATCCGCACGTTTGAATGAACAAGCAGCGTGTGTCCAAGGTAGATGGTCGAAAAGACAGCGATCGAGGCTTCCGAGAAGCCGAGGAAAAAGATCGGCGTCAGCGATATTGCCTTTGTGACGATGGCGTCGACGGGGTGATTGTGGAAGGCCCCGAGCCAGTCGAGTTCCTCAATGCCGTGGTGAACGGCATGGAACTTCCAAAGCGCGGGGATTTTGTGGAAGGCCCGATGTGTCCAGTAGACGCCGATATCGGTAATCACGATGATTTCGGCAACCTGCAGCCAGACGGGCTGGCCGCTGACGGCCTGCGTTATCGCCGGCGGGACAAGGAGCGCAGCGGCACCGAGCGCGCCTGCCGCCATCATGACGATGGCCAGCTTTATGATGAAGCCGTTGAACAGCAGATAGATCAGATCGACAGCAAACCCCTTGCGGAAGATCTTCTGCGGCCGCTCGGCAAACAGATGTTCGAACGGAATGAAGATCAGCGCGCAGATCAACAGTGCCTTGATGCCAAAGATATCCATCGATTCGCCTCTGCGCGTCGTCTGCGCCTCCGAGAGGAACCACATCTCCCTTTCCAAAGGCTAAAGGCTCTGTAAGGGCGCTAACGCACGGAACGTGCAAGCAATGTCGCCGAACGCAACGGCTCGGAGCAATGGGACCGTCGAACGCGGTTGTTTGACACGGCTTCGAACCGTTCGTGTCCTAGCCGTCAAGACCCCAAAGATCCGGGTTGCGTTTGAAATACTCAATCAGCATGTCGGTGAGCACGCGCACTTTCCGCGTAGGATGCTGCCCCGGCGGGCGTACGACATACGCAGCTCCCGGAGGTACCGGATAGCGTGTCATGATCGGGACCAGCGCGCCGGAGGCCACATGTTCATGTGTAATGCAATCGGGGAGCCAGGCGATGCCGAGACCCGCCGCCGCCGCCGCGGCAAGCGCCGTGGCGCTGTCGGCCTTGAACCTGCCCTGCGGCTGGACCGTAACAATCTTGTCGCCATCCATGAACTGCCAGGCTTCCGTTCCCTGCATGAGGGCCTGATGGGTGACGAGTTCGTCCGGAGTCTCGGGTGACGCGTGCGCTTTGATGTAATCCGGGCTCGCGACAAGCTTTCCATGGATAGGCCCGACGCGCTTCGCGATCAGGTTGGAATCCTGAAGGTAGGCGCCCCGGATCGCGCAATCGAAACCCTCTGCGATGAGATCGACGAAGCGATCGCTATAAGAAGTATGGATGTGAAGCTTCGGGTGCAGACGCGCCATTTCCGCGAGCACGGGAGCAAAATGGGTCGCGCCGAAAGTAAGCGGCATGGCAACCCTCAGGCGGCCGCGTAGCTCACCGGTGGGGAAGATCGCTTCCCTGGCCGTATCAATCTCGGCGCTGGCTCGGGCCGCATGATCTCTGAAAGTAATTCCCGCCTCCGTGAGCGCGGCGCCGCGGGTCGTTCGTGCAAGAAGCTGGACGCCAAGCTCCGCCTCAACCCGAAAGAGCCGCCGACTGACGATCGACTTGGAGACGCCGAGTCGGCGGGCGGCGGCCGATACGCCCCCGGCATCGGCCACTACGACGAATGTCTGCAGATCTTCGATGTCCAATCGGCGTTCCTCGTTTCGCGACACAGCTTGCCTGAATATGGCACTATCGCATCACCAAAAGGAACAGCAAATTGCGTTTCGGCAACGTCGCCCGCTGGCGCATGTCTCCCGAAAACCCATGCCGTCCAGACGGCAGAGAAAGGAAGTCTTGATGACCCCTCGTAACGGCCTTGCTTCGCTTCTTCGTCCCGCAGATTCGGTCCTCGTCCTGATCGACCACCAGCCCTATCAGCTGGCCAATCTGAACAGCCACGACCCACACATGGTGGTCAACAACACGACCGCGCTGGCGAAGCTAGCAAAAGCCTTCGGTGTTCCGACCATTCTCACCAGCGTGATTGCGGCGCGCGGAGGACTTCTCTTCAAGCAGATCACCGACGTATTTCCGGACCAGGAAGTCATCGATCGCACCTGGGTGAACACCTGGCAGGACGAGAATGTGGTGAACGTCGTCAAGGCGACCGGCCGCAAGCAGCTGATCATCGCCGGCCTGTGGACCGAGGTCTGCGTCGCAATGCCTGTGATCCAGGCCGCCGGCGAAGGCTGGGACCT
>NZ_RZRK01000293.1:0-6918 GCF_003997835.1 Mesorhizobium sp. M7A.F.Ca.CA.004.12.1.1 | reverse complement strand
CCCCAAGCCGGTTAGGCTCGGCGCCAGTCCCCCCTCGATACCCCCCGACGCCGGGCCGCTGCTCCTAAGCCGCTGTCAGGATGAGCGCGCGAGCGATATGACGCGTCATCGGTGTCTATGCGACGGAATCATGAAAGGCGAGATTGCCCGGTCGTTGCGTGCGCCTTAGCGAAGCTTCATGAAGGGTTCCTGCACGAGGCCGCGTCATGCTCACTGATAGCCAGTACATTCTCGAACGCATCAGCCAAGGCTGCGTGACGCTCTCCGATGGCGAGTTCGTCATCGACAGGCTGGTTAAGTATTTCGGCAATGGGAGGATCCGCTGGCATGTCGAATTCCGTGGGCATCGCATCGAGCTGACGACAGGCCAGCTCAAGAAGCAGCCGACCTTCCGCAGGAAGATACTCGAACAGGCTGGGGTGCTGCCGCCCCAGCGTGCCGGGACCGACTACAGGCGATGGGCACTCGATTTGAGGAAGAATGCCATCGAGCTTCCGTGGCGGGACAGGCCGGTGGACGTCGGCTTCGCCATCGACAGGCTCGCCAGCCACGGCGACGGGCGCTGGACGGTCGAATACCAGGGCAAGGCCATCAAATTCACGACGACAAAACTCCGCAGGCAGGTGAGTTTCCGCAAACGCATGCTGGCCAAGGCCAAGGTGTTGCCGCCTCAGTTGGACCCGGCTGCCTATCGCAAGTGGATGGACTGGCTCATTCAAAACGCCGCCGAGGCCGACCCGCAGACCGGCGATGCCTTGGTGAGCGAGAAAAGCTGGCTTGACGACCTGCCTGAGCTGGCCGGCTGGCAAAATGAAACACCGCCTCCAGAGACCAGCTAAGAGCGGCGACAGTATCCAAATGCAAGCAGCGATGGCACTCGTTGCGTTTGCCATGCCTGCCAGTTTCGGCACACATTGATGGCGAAGGTAGTCTGACCAGAGCTGGCTCGCTGGCAATCAGAATTGAAATGAGACCACATGGACCGCTTCGACCTCGGCACCTACCGCCGTCCCATCTCCACTCGTTCTTCAGAAACCCAGCGTTGGTTCGATGTTGGCCTCAACTGGTGCTACGGCTTCAACCATGAGGAAGGCATCAAGTGTTTTGAGAAGGCGCTCGAAACAGATCCTAAATGTCCGATGGTGCATTGGGGCATCGCCTATGCCGCCGGACCTTTCTACAATCTGACCTGGAAAGAACATGGCGAGGCCGAGGCCGACAGCGCGACCAAGCGCTGCTTCGAGCATGTCCAGCTGGCCCGGGCCAATGCGGCTTCCGCCAACGAGATCGAGAAGCGGCTGATCGAGGCGCTGGCCGCCCGCTTTCAGAAGCCATACCGGGTGAGCCCAGAGGAATTCGAACGGTGGGATGATAGCTATGCCGCCGCGATGCGGCTTGTGTATCGGGACTGTCCCGACGACCATGATGTGATGGCACTGCTGGTCGAAGCGCTGATGATGCGCACGGTGCGGCGGCTGTGGAACCTCAAGACCGGCGCGCCGGCGCCGAATTCCGATGTCGTCGAGGCGCTCGACGTCTGCGAACGGTCGGTCCGGCTTGCCGATGAGGCCGGCGCAGCACAGCATCCGGCGATCGTCCACCTGCACATCCATCTGCTGGAAATGTCCACCATGCCGGAGCGCGGCATGCGGTCAGCGGATCTGCTCGGCGAAATGTGCCCCGATGCCGGGCACATGAACCACATGCCGGGGCACATCTATGTGCTGTGCGGCGAGTATGAGAAAGCCAAACGCGCCAGCGAAAAGGCGGTACGCGCCAACGACCTCTATCTCGCCTATGCGGACGAGCCGACCTACTATTTGCTCGGCTGCTGCCACGATCTGCACCTGATGATGTTCACCTGCATGTTGTCGGGCCAGTACCAGCCTGCACTGTGGGCCGCCGATCGAGTGCGCAGCCTGGTCGCGCGCGACGTGGTCGCCATCCCCGGCCGGCCCAAGCTCACGCAGACGGTGGAAGGCTACCATGCGATGAAATCGCATGTGCAAGTGCGCTTCGGCCGCTGGCAGGAGATCATCGACGAACCGGCGACCGCGGAGCCAGGCCTCTATGTGCTGACGGCGGCCATGCAGCACTACGCCAAGGGTGTGGCGCATGCGACGCTTGGGAATTTCGCTGAAGCCGAGCGCGAGCGCGAAGTGTTCCATCGGCATCTGAAAGGCATTGCGCCCGAGCGGCGCTTCCTCAGCAACCCGGCGCAGGCTTCGCTGGCTGTCGGTGTCGCCCTGCTCGACGGCGAGCTGGCGTACCATCAGGGCCGGCATGACGAGGCCTATGGCCATTTGCGGCAGGCGGTCGAGCTTGACGACAATTTGTCCTACACCGAACCGTGGGCCTGGATGCACCCGCCGCGCCATGCGCTGGCGGCGCTGCTTCTCGACCAGGGCCACGCGCAGGAAGCAGAACAGGTCTATCGCGACGATTTGGGCCTGAGCGGCACGGTGCAGCGCTGCGCCCAGCACCCGAACAATGTCTGGGCACTGCACGGGCTGGTGGAATGCCTGAATCGGCGCGGCGAGACTGATGAATTGCCGATATTGCAGACAAGCCTTGCCGCGGCGCTGGCCAGGGCGGATGTGCCGATCACCTCGTCCTGCCTGTGCAGGACGAGCGCGCAGCAAGGCTGCTGTCACTGACGCGAAGTCAGCCTGCCGCCATTGTTGCGGCCGATCGGCTCGCCAAACAAATTGTCGGCCGATCATCGTTGGCGGTGGAAACCTCGCCGCCCGGTCGTGTCACCTGCCGATCAGCCCAGGCTCCACGCTTTGTCTCGTACCACGCCTTCCTCGATCAGCACCGAGCAGTCTATCTCATCGTGAAGTTGGGCGTTTGGGTCGGACAAAAGCCAGGAAGCATAGGACCGAAGCTGCTTGAGCCTGGCTGTTTTCTCAAGCCGGGCCTGGCGCTCATCCTCGGCTGCCGGTCTTCTGTCCTTCTGGGCAGGAAATTGCATGCTGGCTCTCCTCGGTCACCGAGCTGCGCTTCGATTGAAGCCAACACATGCGCTGGCGAGAGTCGCCATCCATCTGGATGATGGCGGACCCTTATCAACAATGCACCCGCGCCACCGCCGGGTGCTCCCTGGTCCGGGTTCGCTGCGGCGCATCGGCACTCGGCAGTCGGACGCAGCCAGGGGAATGGAACCAGATCGGCCGTGCGACGTCATAGAAGCAGGTGCTCATACAGGAGTGTGACCTCCATGATCAGGCTCGTTCTTGCCGCTGCCGCCATGCTCGTCATGGCATGGGACGCAACGGCGGCGGCAAAACTGGACGCGGCCACTGTCAACAACGCCCAATTTGACGGCAGCGAAGCGAAAGGCGTCAGTGCGACCGTGCTGAAGGCGCAAATCCTCCTGGATCGTGCACGCTTCTCGCCAGGCCTGATCGACGGCCGCCAAGCGGAGAACTTCAGCCGGGCAGTCGGTGCGTTTCAAGCGGCCAACGGACTGCCTGCCGACGGCAAGCTTAACCGCGAGACATGGGACAAGCTGGTCGCGAGCTCCTCGCGCCCGGCGCTTGAGACCTACGAGTTGACGCGCAAGGATGTGCGTGGACCGTTCACCAGGCGAATTCCGGCGCGCATGGAGAGGATGGCCCGCCTGCCCCGGCTCGCCTATCACAATGCCCTGGAAAAGATGGCGGAGCGCTTCCACAGCAGCGAGGAACTGCTTGAACGGCTCAATCCCGGCATCGGCTTCAGGAAGGCGGGGCAAAAGCTGCTGGTGCCAGCTGTAACCCGAGGTGATCCGCCGCAAGACATTGGGAACGTCGAGGTCGACAAGAGCGCTCGCCAGGTTCGCGTGCTCGACCCTTCCGGCAAAGCGCTTGCGACGTACCCCGCCTCGATCGGGAGCCAGGAGAAGCCCGCGCCGAGTGGCGAGGCAGAGGTCAAACGCGTGGTGCGCCACCCAACCTATCACTACGATCCCGAGTTTGCCTTCAAGGGGGTGAAGACGAAGCGCCCCTTCACGATCGCTGCCGGGCCGAACAATCCGGTGGGATCGGTCTGGATCGATTTGTCCATCGATAGTTATGGCATTCACGGGACTCCGGACCCAGGCAAGATCGGAAAGACCTTCTCGCATGGTTGCATCAGGCTGACCAACTGGGATGCCGAAGACCTCGCCTCCGAAGTGCAAAGAGGCACAAAGGTCGTCTTCAAGGAAGAAGCGGCAGGATCGGTCGAACAAGGATCGCAGTAGGCAGGCGCCACGGGCTAACTTTCGACCGTGTGACTGGCGTCACCGAAGGCGTAGGGCGGCGCCCCTACCCCAGCCACTTCTCGTAGTCGGACACCAGCAGATGGACCGGGGCAACGTCTTCGTCGATGTTGGAAAAACGGCCGATCGGTTCGCGAAACACATTGTCGGTGAGATCGTCATTGACGGTCGAGACCTCGCCGATCAGCACGTCCTTGCCCTCGGCCCAGAAGGCATGCCAGACGCCGGGCAGCAGCGTGACGCTCTGGCCCGGGTCGAGCTTCAGGAGCCCGCCCGCGGGCAGCCTGTGGATGGTTCCGTCGACCGGCACCGAAACCTCCGCCTTGGGATCGATGCCGCCGTCGCGGTCATGCATGAACAGTTCCAGCACCAGCTTGCCGCCGCCACGGTTGATGATGTCCTCGGCCTTGATGTTGTGGCGGTGCATCGGCGACAGCTGGTCCTTGCGCGAGATCATGATCTTCTCGGCATAGAGCATACCCATGCCCTTCTTCATGTCCTCGTAGCGGCCGTTGCGAACGGTGAACAGGAACAGGCCGAGTTCCCTGAATTTCTCTTGCCCGTAATCGGTGATGTCCCAGCCGAGCCGCGAGGTGAATACGGCCGACGAGTCGACCTGACGCGCCTTGGCCTCCTGCGGCGACCAATAGGCGAAGGGCGGCATGATGTAGCCGAACGAGCGGATGAAAGCGTCGGCTTCGCGGATGATGTCGTTGATGGCGGAGCGCTTCATGATCATGATCCCTTCGTATCGATTTGTCTGGCAGATCGCATAGCCGAACGCCGATGCGGTGTCGATCCATCTCGCCGTCCTGTCCGGCGTTGCGCAGGGCGTATGGACCACAGATCCGCTTGCCTGGCCGCGTGACATCACGGATTTTCAGGGCCATAAAACCCGCGGATTCCTCATGGGGTGAAAGATGATGCCGACCGTTCACGATCTCGATACGCCATCCATCCTGATCGACGCCGCGCGCGCGGAAGCCAACATTGCCCGCGCCCAGGCGCATGCCGACAAGAACGGGCTGAAGCTCCGGCCGCATATCAAGACGCACAAATTGCCCTACTGGGCGAAGAAGCAGATAGCGGCCGGCGCCGTCGGCATCACCTGCCAGAAGATCGGCGAGGCCGAGGTGATGGCCGATGCCGGGCTGAACGATATTTTTCTTCCCTACAACATCCTTGGGCGCGCCAAACTGGAACGCCTTCTGGCGCTGCACGGGCGCGTCACCCTGTCGGTGACAGCGGACAGCATGGAGACGCTCGAAGGGCTGGCAACCACCTTCACCGATGCCGGCCATCGTTTGCAGGTGCTGGTCGAATGCGACACCGGCATGGGACGCTGCGGCGTGCAGTCGGCTGATGAAGCGGTTGCGCTGGCAAGACAGATCGACAGAGCCGGTGGCCTCGCCTTCGGCGGACTGATGACCTACCCGGCCGCCGGGCGGGCAGCGGAGGCCGAAGCCTGGCTCGCCGGGGCCAAGCAGGCACTTGCCGCGTCGGGCCTCGCCTGCGACCGCATCTCCAGCGGCGGCACGCCGGATATGTGGCGCTCCAGCGATACATCCGTTGTCACCGAGTATCGTCCAGGCACCTACATCTATCTCGACCGCTATCAAGTCGCCAAAGGCGTCGGCGGCCTCGACGACTGTGCGCTGACGGTGCTGTCGACGGTGGTCAGCCATCCCACAGCGACGCGCGCTATCCTCGATGCCGGCAGCAAGGCGCTGTCCAGCGACACGCTGGGTCTCGCCGATTTCGGCGAGTTGCTCGGCGTGTCGGGAGCGCGGGTGACGGGCCTGAGCGAGGAGCACGGCACCGTCACGCTTTCGGGCGACGGCAAGCTGCGCATCGGCGAGCGCGTGCGTGTCGTGCCCGACCATTGCTGCGTCGTCACCAATTTGTTCAACGAGGTCAATCTGGTCGACGGCGACAAGGTGCTGGAAACGCTGCCGGTGGCCGCGCGGGGAAGGATGGGGTGAGACCGACGCGCCCGAACTGAACGCCACTCAGCGTTGAAGAACTGGACCCAGCGCCGCTTTCAATGGATCGAGGGCGTCGCCGTAGAGTTTCCAGCGCTCGACTGAGGATGAATAGATCGGCTGGCGCACCTGCCAGCGGCTCGGCGTCCGCACCGTGCGCTCGGTTTCGTGGAAACGGAGGCAGGCATCGTCCCATTCGATCCCGAGGAACCCGATCAATCCACGCGCTCGGTTTTCGAAATCGGCCACCGTTTCTTCGTAGGGCATGTCGTGGATATCAAGCGGGACGACCTTGGCCCAATGGCGCATCAAGCGATCATATTGCCGGTAATACTGCCCCAGCTTGTTCAGATCGGCATTGTAGCCATGCGCTTCGGAAAAATTATGCATGAAACAGGACGTGCAATTGTCCATCGGGTCGCGCCGGCAATGGATGATGCGGGCATTTGGCAAGATGAGGCTGATGAAGGCCAGCAGTTCGAAATTGTGCGGCATCTTGTCGACGACCAGCCGCGCCTTGCTGTTGCGCTTGTTGAGATCGTCAAGATATTTCGAGCCAAGCACTTTCGCCTTGGCCGGAGTGAGCGCCGCCATAGCCTTGGTGAAGACAGAAGGATCGAGCTTGTCGAACCCGAGTTCACCGGCCAATGAGCGAATGGTCGGCAGTTCGCCCGCGCCATAGATTTCGCGATG
>NZ_RZRK01000292.1:0-6936 GCF_003997835.1 Mesorhizobium sp. M7A.F.Ca.CA.004.12.1.1 | reverse complement strand
ATATAGAGCGCCCCGGTCAGCATCAGCACGTTGATGCCGCCGCTGAACCAGACAAGCGGCCGGATGGCGCGTCTGGCCTCTTTCATCACCACCTGCAGGGCAGGCGGCTGTTGGTTGGTTCTCATCATCTGGATGACATCTCCGTGCAAGAGATCGCGGGAGGCGCACGGGGGCAGCATCGGCTGCCCCCGTTGGTCAAGTGTCAGGCGACATCAACAAGTATGTGCTGCATGTCTGTCACATCCCCGTCCGCGTCCGCCACCTGGAAGGCGAAGTCGAGGCTGGCTGACGGCGTCTCGGTCACGGTCGTGCTGAAGGCGATGTCCACGATCTTCAGCACGTCGTTGTCAGCGCCGTCGAAGCTCACCAGATCGTTGGTCGCAACGCTGCTGCCGCCGCCAGCTCCGGTCTCCCTGATCAGGTCGATGGCACTGCCGGTGATCCCGTTGCCCGACTGCATGATCTGGACACCCTGCAGCAGGTACTCTTCGCCGGCTGCGTTGTAGTCGTTCTGCTCGATGATCACGAGGCCGTCATTGTTGTCGAGCGTGAACTCCGAGCTGTACGGGGACGGGGCCTGACCCGTCTTGAAGATGTCGGCGTTCTGCACGTACATAGCCCGTGTGATCGAAGTGTCGTCCGCGGTGCCGAAAATGTTGTCGGCACCGTTGTCGGCCAGGTTGAGGATCAGCATCAGGTCCTCGCTGTTGCCGATGCCGTCGAACTCGATGGCCATGCTGCCGGCGAAAGCCGACGTCTGCGGTGTCTGCTGCACCTCGGTTGCGATACCGACATTGTTGTCGAAGAACCGCAACGTGAGCAATTCGCCTTTCTGGATCGTGTCACCGGCGACACCGTTGGTGTTCTGCGTCGCAGACACCCATGTTTCATTGTCGTTGCTCACCATGTCGTGAGCGCCGAAGGCGAATGAGGAGTCAAAGGGGTTGGATGCCCCCTCGCCGTTATTCGTCAATCCGAACGGGTTGGATCTGTTGATCGCGTTGCCGGTGAACTGCACGTAGAAGTCTTCGTCTACATTCTGCGTGGTCCCGTCATCCGCCTGCAATTGTTCCAACACGATCTGCGGGTGGCCCGTATTGCTCGTGGGCTGCTTGGACAAGAGTTCACTGGTGTGGATAAGGTCGAAGCTGAAGCCTTCGAGCGGATCGGTCAGGGTGATGGTGTAAGTGCCGGCACCCTTGTCGAAGAGGAGGGTGCCGCCCGCCGTGCCCGGCTGGACGAGATCCGCTGGGTCCTTGTCGTAGGTGAAGCTGAAGTCGAACGTCGCGAAATCGGAGTCCTCCGACGCGAGCGTGACGTCCGAGGTGATGAGATTGCCCCCGCCGCCGCCGGCGATCGAGCCGGTGAGTGCGATCTGGATGCCATTAAGCGGGTCGCCATCCTGGTCGACGAAGTCAGAGTGCGTGGCATCGTAGAACGCGTCCGGGCGAGCATCCGCGCCGATGTCGTACCCGAAGGCTCCGGTGGCGGACGCATTGGCCGCATTAGCCAGGGTTTCGTGGGTACCATCGCTACCACCACCGGAGGCATCACCGTCGAACGGCACCGTGATCGTCGGGCCGTCATCCTCGAAGGTGAAAGCAGTGCCGATGTTGGCTGTTGCCTCGGCGGTGTCGCCGTCACCATCGGTGGCGGTCGCGGTCAGAGTAACCAGATCGGCCGCGGCAAGTACCGCCGCCGAAGCGCCACTCTCCACGGGATCTGCCGGATCGTTATGGATAACCGAACGGTCCTGAGTCAGCGTTACCTCGCCGGTGTTCTCATCGACGCTGATCAGGAAGGCGACCGTAGCCGTGTCGTTCTCCAGATAGCCTTCGATTTCGCCGTTGCCATTGACGCGCAGCAGAATGTTATCGCCGCTGAGCGTGTCGTCGAGGCCGCTGTCGACGTCTGCGCTCTTGACGCCGAGCTCATAGGTGACGGCGCCGCCGTCGGCGCCGAGGTCGGTGCTGAAGGCGGAAGTAAAGCTTGCCGATGTGGTATCGGAAAGATCGCTGTCGTCGGTGGTCAGCGTCGGAATAGTGCCGTCCGCCGTCACCGTCGGGCCGTCATCCTCGAAATGGAAGGCGTCGCCGATATTGGCGGTTGCAGCGTCGGTGTCGCTGTCACCATCGGTGGCGGTCGCCGTCAACGTCACCAGGTCGGCCGCAGCGAGTGTCGCCGCCGATACGCCGCTCTCCACCGGATCGGCTGCATCGTTGTGGACGACCGAGCTATTCTGGGTCAGCGTCACCTCGCCGGTGTTCTCGTCGACGCTGATCAGGAAGGCGACCGTGCCTGTGGCGTTCGCCAGATAGCCTTCGACCTCGCCGCTGGCGTTGAGGCGCAGCAGGATGTTGTCGCCGCTGAGCGTGTCGTCGAGGCCGCTGTCGACACCGGGGCTCTTGACGTCGAGCGCATAGGTGACGCCGTCGAGGCCATCGGCGCCGGCGTCGACGCTGAAGACCGGCGCGAAGCTTGCCGACGCTGTATCGGGAATGTCGGTATCGTCGGTAATCAGCGGCGAAACAGTGCCGTCCGCTGTCACCGCCGGCCCGTCATCGTCGAAGTTGATGAAGGAGCCGACCTCTTCGCTGTGGGCGTTGGTGTTCGTCGTCGAGAAATGGAACTCGGAGATATCGAGCCCTTCGTTTGAATCGACCGATGATACCTGCAGCCGATCCATTGGGCTGCTGGTGATGACATCGACGGTGGTGACGTTGTCGAGTCCGGTGATGGTGACTATGCCCGTGCCGAGCCCACTGACGGTGACGTTGCCGCTCCCAGTGGCATAGGTGCCATTGGCGATGATGGTGGACGCAAACCCTGATTCACCCGTCAACGTGAGGCTGGTGATGTTCACGAGGTTGGTCGCGGTGCCGTCAAAGAAATCCGTGCCTTGATCGTTGCCCGTATTGTTGAAGGCAGCGATACTGACGTCCACCCGATCAGTGGGAGTAGAAGGCGTGATCTGGTTGATTGTGAATCCGGCCCGCGTGACGGTCTCGAGATGGCTATCGTACTGGATTTCCGAGGCATCACCCGCGGCCAGATCACCGCCGGTCACAAAATCGACCTGGAGCGTTTCGCCCGGATTAATGCTCTGGTTGTTGACGCCGAAGCCCTTTTCACTCACGTTGGCGGTGCCACCGTTCAAGCCTATCACCAGAAGCTGCTTGGAAGCGTCATCGGGCGAATTGATCAAGTAAAAATCATTGTTGCCGGGCGCGGCGTCCTCGCCCAAAAAACTGACCACGGAGGTTCCCGCAACGGAGGCGAACACTGCGTCTTCCAGATTGATGCGGTCGTCCGGGTTGGTCTCGTCCGGATGGAACAACGGCACGTACTGGACCGTATACAAATCCGCATTGGTGTTGCTGGTGTTGATCAGGGCGAACGAGAAGGCGAGCGGTCCGGTCTCGGCGGGCTCAGTGCCCGCGTCAGAGGTGCCAATGACGCCGATCACGACGTTTGGATGCGTTAGGTCCTGGAACAGCCAGACATAATTGCCATCGACCGTCTGAATGCCGCTGTTCACGCCGACGGTGGTGGAAAACGGGGTTCCAGCGAGGTTCTGTGAGAGAACGACCGAGGTGATGGTTTCTCCCGCGCTCGCCGAGGCCTCCACGAAGTTGGCCTGGAAGGCGACCTCAGGCGAGGTCAACCCATCCGGATCGTCGAGACTTAGGAGATATTGCACCGTGGGGTTGGTGTCGTATGGCGGAATGGCCGGATTGATATCATCGTCCGTAAAACCGATTGTCTCGTCGATGATGATGTCTTGAGCTACGATATCGAGTGCCATGGAGATTCTCCTTGGTTCAAAATGCTTTCTGGAAAGGGATGCAGCCCCCAATGCCGGAAATGCACCTACCCCGGTGCAGCCGGTCGCATACTGAAATGCGCCCCTCCAATTTCATTGTGCCGCCGGCGCAGAGGGCGCGTCCATTCCCGCTTCGATAGTATTGCGGTCAATGTCCGCACCTGATCGAACGATATATATCCATCGGTAGATCAGGCTGGCGGGTGCTGGGGGAGGCCGCGCCGGCACAAGGCAGATGCCGTCAGACGGCTTTCCGGCCGTTGCCGTGCGTACAATGTCGGCGCGAGGAGAGAGGGACGGTCAGAGCAGGCCGGTTCGGCCCGTTCGTGGACGCTCGGTGGCTTTGCCGTGCGTCATCCAGGCCAGTTCCGCCCGGCCGCCGAGGTGCAGCTTCTCGTAGACGTGATGCAGGTGCATCTTCACCGTACCTTCGGATAAATGCAGCCGCTGCGCGATGGTCTTGTTGCGCAGCCCGCGCGAGACGAGATCGGCGATCTCGGTCTCCCGCCCGGTCAGCCGGGACATGGGCTGCGGCTGCGAGCCCGGCATCAGCAGCTGCTGGACGATCTTGTTGTCGATCCACTTCTTGCCCGCCGCCACCGCATTCACGCATTCGACGAGAAAGCGGTGGCTGATGCCGTCCAGAAACAGGCCGTCGACGTCGAGCGTCTGTATTTCCTTGATATCGAGCCTGCCGGTTGGCTGCACGATGAAGATGATGCCGAGAGCGCTGTTGCCAGCCTTCAGCCGTGAGGAAAGACCTGATGTCTGCTGGTCCTCGAGATCCACGCCCACGATGACGATATCAGGTTGATGGCGCTCCACATGAGCGAGAACGTCCACAGGGCGGCGGCACTGGGCGACAACATCGTGTCCAGCCTTCTGCAAAACCCATTCCAGACCGGCGAGATATACCCCTCGCGGGTCCGCCACGACCAACGTCGACATGCGAACACCGTCCGTAAAAAACGCAACGAACTTGGTTAAGTACCCGTAAAATCAGGAAACCAGAGCCTAGGCCTATTGTCAAGTAATAGCTAATATACATGTTGCTATAATAACGCCCCGAGACTGCCGCTCGGAACGGCGCCGTGAAAGGCCAACCTATGATATGCCTGTCACGTCAAGGTTCTAACGTCCCTTGCCGCGCGGCCCAGTCGTACGGGTATAGGCAGTAAAAATAGCCGGTGCGTTCGGTTGCGATGTATTTCAGATGCGTGCCATTGGGCAGCCAGACGATGTCGCCAGGGCGGCATTCGTGGCGGCCGTCATCCAGTTCGATCGTCAGCGTGCCTTCATGGATGAACAGGACCTCGTCATAGGTCACGGTCCAGTCGATCGAGGCGTTCTCCAGATACTCGATGCCACCGCCCATGGTCCGGCTGATCTCGGCATTGATCACGCGCGCGATCGACGACGTTCCGGTCGGCGTGACTGATGGCTTCAGAGTCAACTCGCTGTGCTTGAAAATCCTGGCCTTGGACATTGTCATCCTTTCTTTGCGCGAAGATTGGCTTTGGAGGGAGTGACGCCGGACGGGGCCAGCCCGGCGAGCCATCTCGTCACCGGATTCAGCTTGCGCCCGGCATGTTCGAGATCGTCGCGCCGACGCACCGCGCCACGGACGAAATGCGCACCGACGAAGCGAAAGGGTTCGGGCGGGAAACCGCGCGCCACCGGACGCACCAGCGCCGAATGCGTCAGTTCCGATTCGCCGTCAGTCAGCAGGCCGGTGAGGATCTCGCCGCCGATATAAGCCATTGTCGTGCCATTGCCGGAAAAGCCGTAGCCGTAGACGACATCGCGGTTGGCGGGCAAAGCGCCGAACAGCGGCACGCCGCTGACCGTCCGGTCGATCGGGCCGTTCCACGATGTTTCGAGCGGGAAATCGGCGAGCGCCGGGTGGCCATCCCGCAGCACGCGACGCATTTCGGCGACCCGTGGCGACAGGCCATGGAAACGCTGGTCGACGATGCCGCCGAAGCCAATGACGCCACCGCTGACGCCGACGGACAGCCGACCATCGCGCGTCGGAGACCAACCGCCAACGAAGACGCGGGAATCGATCATCAGCGGCGCCCGGCGGTAGCCGACCTTGTCGAGAAGGCCTGGAATGGGCTGTGACATGGCGTCGTCGCTGGAGATGTTGAAGATCGCAGGGGCCAGTTCCGGAATCGCCCCGGACCAGGCATTCATGGCAAGCACGACCTTGCCGCAGGACACAGTTCCTTTCGCCGTTTCCACCGTGAGCTTGCCACGTCGCGAAAACCGCTTCATCGGCGACTTTTCATAGATCCGAACGCCGCGGTTCAGCGCTGCACGACGCAGGCCGCGCACCAGGAACCCTGGATGCACAGTTGCCGACGAAGCGTCGAACGCACCGCCAAGGTGGCTCGTCGTACCGGCCATCGCCGCGATCTCCGGGCGCGAAACTCGCCGCGCCGGGACGTAGCCGTGCGCTGCCAGCTTGTTTAACGCGTCGTCCCAGGCGCCAAGCTGTGCTTCGCACGTAGCGCCCCAGATCCAGCCGATGCGATCGAACCAGGCGTCGATTGCCTCGGTCTTGCAGAAAGCCTCGATGCCGCCGATCGCGGCTTCGGATGCCTTGATGATCGAAAGCGCGTCGTTTCCGTCGCGCAGCGCGGCAAGCGCGCTGTATTTGGTCCACGCCGAAAGCACCATTCCGGAATTGCGGCCGCTCGGGCCACCACCACAAATGTCGCGCTCTACAATGACAACGTCGAAGCCTGGATTGTGCTGCTTGAGGCGAATGGCGGTCCACAGTCCGAGATACCCGCCGCCAACGATGCAGATGTCGGCCTGCGTTGTCTCTTCGAGCGGAGGCGCAAGGTCCGGGTCCTCGGGCAATGCCTGCCGCAGCCAATGGCTCCGCCAGCGGATGTCTTTTTCCGGCAACTGCATCACGATGCGCCTGCCGCGGACAGGCGGCGCTCCACCAGCCTGACCAAAAGACTGGCGCCCATCGGCAGGATAGCGTCGTTGAAATCGTAATTGGTGTCGTGCGCGGCGGCCTGGTGCGCGTCGTCCGCCTGGCCAAGCAAGAAATAGCAGCCCGGCCGCTGTTCCAACATGTAGCAGAAATCTTCAGAACC